>NZ_JAMYVM010000018.1:0-138548 GCF_040324035.1 Mesorhizobium sp. M0016
CCCAGCGCCTCGTCCATCTCGGCCTCAAGCACCTCCTGCATCACCGCACGGAGCACTTCGTGCAATCCATCCGGGTTCGAAAGCAGAATGTCTTTGACGGCAGCGCTGGTCGATTACCTTCTGTCTTGGTCATGGTGGCGTTCCTTCCAGGGAATCGGTGACGTTGAACATCACCAGCCTGCCATGACCGCCCCCTCTCAGCGAATTTGCAGAACTCTCAGCACACTACCGGCCGATGTTCCGGACCAGTAGCTTTCAAGCGCGAATTTCAGTTCTCGCCGACGACCGAAGCGCGGCACGCCGAGCGTTGCTATAGGAATTTGCTGAGAGACAGTCATGTCATACCCCGATGGTTGGGGGCGTCGGTGACAAGGAAGGCGCTAGCAGGCCGGCACGCCGGGTTGCAGCGGCCACCGAGACACCCCGCCCGTGGACGTAATTCGTCGTGGCAGGTCTCCTGGCTCGCGGGGTCATAGCCTCTACCCGTCTTCCCGAGGGTATTCGCCTCAGTGACATGAGTGGGGTTGGCTCGCGGCTAACAGTTGCGGGGGCAGTGCCGGCATCGCACCGGCTTCCCTCTTAGCTCCGCCTGCGGCAGCGCCGTACGCGAGAACCACGACACGCAGACAATCACAGCACTCCGCTCTTTTGTCAATGACGCATAACGAAATGTTTATGTGATTATATGATCGCGCTTTTACGCCTTTGTCTAACATTGTGAACATTCAGCCCATTGGCGGCGTTGCACCGCTGCCACCATCGTCCAACTAATGGATCCTGTCGGGCTGCGACATCCCTCGCAAATCGCACAAGAAGGATTTCGGACGATCGCATTGGTGGCGATGTTTAACGATGCGGCCGCAAGCCGTGCGTGCGTGACGGAAGCGGTTTTCTCGGAGTGAGCGCCAAACCGTGGTCCGAGGGGAAATGGCACGCCGGTCGTCATCACGGGTGACTAGGCAATCGTGATGACTGCGCTCGGCGGCAAGAGACCACACAGACCGGAGCCTGGGCCGAAGGGTCTGATGCAAAGCCGACTGTTGTCCCGATAAGCCGCTTAAGCCGCATTCAGGCGGTAAGTATAGGTATCTCTCTCTCCAAGCGCTCGGCATTGAGGGATGCGCAAATGGCAAAGCTTGCGTGCTTCATATTCTGCATCATACGATCGGCAGGACCCAGTTTTTATCCAGTGCACGCGTCAGCGCGGTGTGCAATTCTGGCTCGGTCCGATACGAAGGCATTTGGGCCTCGCTGATCCAGCCCAAGCCAACATAGTGGAAGTGATCCGCACTGACCGTAACCCGGCTGCTGTCCAGTTGCCGAACGAAGTCCGCTGACCAATGGTGGATCGTATACGCTTCAAGTTTGTCCATCATCCTCCGCCAGCGTTGGATGCGTTCTTCGCGCGGCATGCTGGCCGCTTTTGAGATCGCGGTAGCTATCTCATCGGAGAGCCTTGGATCTACCAGCAGGGCGTCCTCGCCGAAGTCTTCGGCCGCGCCCGCAAACTTCGATAACACCAGAACGCCAGGGTCGCTCGGGTCTTGTGCAGCAATGTATTCTTTCGCCACAAGATTCATGCCATCGCGCAACGGCGTCACAACGCAAACACGCGCGGCTCTGTAAAGACCTGCGATCTCAGCTTGGGTGAACGACCTGTTCTCA
Source organism: Mesorhizobium sp. M0016 (assembly GCF_040324035.1). Classification (NCBI taxonomy): domain Bacteria; kingdom Pseudomonadati; phylum Pseudomonadota; class Alphaproteobacteria; order Hyphomicrobiales; family Phyllobacteriaceae; genus Mesorhizobium; species Mesorhizobium sp. M0016. The sequence goes on from NZ_JAMYVM010000018.1 coordinate 1,666, forward strand.
TAGATAATCGGCACCCACTCGTCCGTGCCATGCCGGTTGTTGACTTGATTGACGAGTCTTTCGACGTCGCGCCGATATTCGCTGTACGCTTGGATGTCACCACGTGAGGGAGTTGCGATTTGCAAGAGCGAGACACGTTGCGGCTCGAATGCTAGCAGATGGAAAGCTTTAATCCGATTGTCTATGCCCTTGGTGTAGTCGAGCCGATCGACGCCGATAACTAGCTTTGCTCCACCAAGTTTCAACTCCGAAATGTAGCCTTTCTGCGCCTCAAGCGAATCTGCGGCACACTGTTCGAATTGCTTCGGGTCGATACCTATAGGAAACTTTTGGCATTGCGTCTGGCCATGGTCCGAGAAAACGACTCCGTTCTTGCTCTCCAGCCCCAAATGAGATTGGACACAGGCGAGGAAATTGCTCACATCACGGTCGGTCTGAAAACCGAGCAGATCATACTCGAGCATGCATTTCATTAGCTCGCCAGAATTGGGCACGCGCTCCATCATGTCAGACTCGGGCCATGGCGTATGCAGGAAATGGCCGATCGGCCGGTCAATGCCGAGTCTATGCAAATCAGCGCCGAGCGGCAGGAAATGATAGTCATGAACCCAGTAGACTGCGTTATCTCCCAATTCGGACACCGCGCGCGCCATGAAGGCATTGACGTCACGATAACTTTTATAATCCGCTTCCGAGCCTGAGATGCGATCCGGCAGCGAGTGGAGCGCCGGCCAGAGTATTGAATTTGAAAAACCTTGATAGTACCTAGGATAGTCCGCTGCCGGCCCATCGAGCCACCCGATTTGACCTTTGCCACGCTGCACGAGCGGCACCTGTTGCTTATTGCTGTCGCCAAGATGCTCGGAAAAACCTACCCAGACCGCGCCGGAACGCTCCACAACGCACTCCAGGGCCGCCGAAAGCCCGCCTGTCTTGGGCTGATCAGAATTGACGGTCGCACCGCGGTTGGAAATTGCGACAAGACTCCTATGTGGCTGCTGGGCCGCCGTGTTGAAGCGCTGGTCTGCGGCTGAGACAACAGGACGGGACGGGCCAACTTCGGCTTGTTGTTCTCGCTCCTGTGGCAAGTCTCTCAGGGGTTGTTCAAAAGCGATTAGTTCGTGAGCAGCCCCAGTTTGCCATGTGAGGTTCCGGCGCGGCGAGTTGGCGTTGTTCAATGCATCCATTTCATGCCTCCGTTGAATATTTCCCCACATGGAGCAACTGGAATTCCAGATTGGCACACCCCCTGCTGACGAGAATCTGACGAGCGTCGGAGCCAATGGCGATCGATTGTCGTGTTTCGGCTTCGGCGCCTCAAGAACCTGCTTATCGCGAAAATTGCTGGCGACGCGATCGAGCGGACCGTCCCTGCGGGTAATTGTTGGATTGTTCGGATAAGAGATACACGCAGTAGATGTCAGCACCCTGTTGAAATGAACTAAAAGTATGTCGCTGCCGCCAAGGCTCCGGTCCCTGATGCGATTCTGCGTCTGCCGAAGATTTTCGACACGGAGATCGGAGATGGTCCCTTTCCGCCCGTCAGGGTCCGTTTTTATCGCAATCCCTTCCTCGTTGCCCTTGACCATCCCAAAATCGTGGAAGCCTGACCGCGATACCTAGGTTCGGATGTGTGAAATACCAGCCAGGCGAGCACTTCCCAATATCGCGAATGCCGGTCTTCACATCCGGCGCCTCATCAACATTGACGAAGATGAAGCCCTGCTGCCAATTCCGCCGGTCCCAGACCTATGGCGAACCAGTCTGCCCGCATTTGGCATCGTGGGACGTGATCGCAAGTCAAGTGCTCCGACGACGCCGCGAGTTTTCCGTTACCTTAGGAATCTTAGTAGCCTTCCCCAAGCCAAGCTTCTGGAAAATGCCGGTGACGATCTGGATGACGGTGAATGCCGTCAAGGCAAGCCCGCCTTGCACCGCCCCTCCAGCGAGCTTCACGGCAGCAGCATCGGTCAGTTCTCCGAAGCGAATGACGTCGCTATCAGCGAGCTTTGACACAGTTCCGCCACTGCGATGATCGCGTCAGTAGGGCAGCTGGTTAGTTGCCGGCATCTACAGCAACTCAGCCCGTTCCGCCTCGCGGCGCAAATTCTGCCGCGGCCTTGGCCCGAGCTGCTGGATCACCAGCCCGGCGGCCAGCGAGCCGAGATCGCCGCAATCCTTCAGGCTGCGCCCGCTCGTATAGCCATAGAGGAAACCGGCGGCGTAGAGGTCGCCGGCGCCGGTGGTGTCGACCAGTTCGCGGATCGTCGTCGCCTGGATGGTGACGGTCTCTTCGCCACGCACGATCACCGAGCCTTTTTCGGAGCGGGTGACGGCGGCAATCCTGCAGTCCTTGCGGATCTGAGCCAGCGCCTCGTCGAAGGATTTGGTCTGGTAGAGCGACTTGATCTCGTGGCTGTTGGCAAAGACGATGTCGACAGTGCCCGAGCGCATCAGCTCGAGGAACTCGTCCCGGTAGCGATCGACGCAGAACGAATCCGACAATGTCATCGACACTTCGCGGCCGGCGGCATGCGCCAGCTTCGCCGTCTGCCGGATCGCCTCCTTGGCGCGCGGCGGATCCCACAGATAGCCCTCGAAATAGGTCACCTTGGCGCCTGACGCCTTGTCGGCCTCGACATCTTCCGGCCCGAGTTCGATGCAGGCGCCGAGATAGGTGTTCATCGAGCGCTCGCCGTCCGGGGTGACGAAGATCATCGAGCGCGCCGTCGGCGGCTGGCCCTCAAGCGGCTTGGTGTCGAAGGCAACGCCCTGGGCATGAATGTCGTGGGCATAGATTTCGCCGAGCGGGTCGTTCGACACCTTGCCGAAGAAGGCGGCGCGGCCGCCGAAGCTGGCGATGCCTGCCGCCGTGTTGCCGGCGCTGCCGCCGGAGGCCTCGATCGCCGGGCCCATGCGGCTGTAGAGCAGCTCGGCGCGCTTGGTGTCGATGAGGTTCATCGCACCCTTGATGATGCCGTTGGTCTCGAGAAAAGCGTCGTCGCACTGGGCGATGATGTCGACAATGGCATTGCCGATGCAAAGCACGTCATAATTGGGCATCAATGTCTCCGCCTGGAACCTGCCGGCTTTCTGCCACGCCCCGGCGGGCGCGGGTCTGCCAAGTGGGAATGGGCTTGCCAAGCCGTTTGCCGGCGGCCCTCACGGGGCGCCGAGTCCTGCCTCGCGACGCAATTCGTCGGCCCTGTCTGTCTTCTCCCAGGTGAAATCAGGCTCTTCACGACCGAAATGGCCATAGGTCGCAGTATCGCGGTATATAGGCCGTAAGAGATCAAGCATCTTGATGATGGCCTTCGGTCTGAGATCAAACGTCTCAAGAATGAGGCGCTCGATCCTTCTTTCCTCAATCCTTGCTGTCCCAAACGTGTTGACCATGATCGAAACCGGACTGGCCACGCCGATTGCGTAAGCAAGCTGCACCTCACACAGGTCCGCAAGTCCGCTGGCGACGATGTTCTTTGCGACATACCGGGCCGCATACGCAGCCGAGCGGTCAACCTTGGACGGGTCCTTGCCCGAGAAGGCGCCGCCGCCGTGACGACCCATCCCGCCATAGGAATCGACGATAATCTTGCGTCCGGTGAGACCGCAGTCACCGCGCGGACCGCCGACTACGAACCGCCCCGTCGGGTTGACCAGAATTCTGATGCCTTCCGTCGCCATGTGGGTCGGCAGAACAGGCTTGATGATTTCCTCAATGACGGCCTCGCGGACAGTCTCTTGCGAGACCTGCTCGTCATGTTGCGTCGACACGACGATGGTATCCAGAGCGACCGGGCGCAACCCCTCATAGCGCACTGAGACTTGGGATTTCATGTCAGGACGCAACCAGCCAAGCTGTCGTGTCTTCCGGACATAGGCCTGCCGCTTCGTCAGGCGATGAGCGAGCTGGATCGGCAAAGGCATCAGGGTGTCGGTTTCGCGGCAAGCGTAGCCGAACATGAGGCCCTGATCTCCCGCTCCCTGCTGGAGGTCTTGCCCTCGTCCCTCGTCAACGCCTTGGCTGATGTCGGGCGACTGCTCGGTGAGGGCCTGAACGATGGAGCAACGCCGGCCGTCAAAGCCGACGGCCTCATTGTCATATCCAATATCGAGAATCGTATCGCGCGCAACTTGGCTATAATCCACCTGCGCGTCGCTGGTAATCTCGCCAGCCAAAACGACCATCCCTGATTTTACCAACGCTTCACAGGCGACGCGCGCCTTGGGATCTTTACGGAGGATGGCATCGAGGATGCCATCCGAGATGTTGTCGGCCAACTTATCCGGGTGTCCCGCGCCAACCGATTCGGATGAGAACACGAACTGCCTAGCCATGATAACCTCGCTTCGGGTGTTGGAGTTGTATGGGCATTTTGCTCGGCGCACTCATTCCTGAGAAATGCCCGGGACCTCGAACGCAGAGCACAAATCGGCAACGTCTCTTCGCACGCGGGCGTGGAGGTCTTCGTCATCGGCCGCCGGAGGACGGAGTCAATGAAGCCAGCAATTTGCAGCATTTCCACATCACGCATGCCGATTGACGTCACTGCTGGCGCACCTAGGCGAATTCCGCTCGTGACGGCCGGATCCCGCTGGTCGCCAGGCGCCATATTGAAGTTTGTGATGATGCCTGCCTTTGCTAGTCGCTCGGCATAGGCCTTGCCCGACAGTGGTCGATCGCGCAGATCCAGGATCAGCATGTGATCGTCCGTCCCCCGGTAACCAGGCCATAACCTCGCTCGAGCAGTGCCTGGGCCAGAGCCTTGGCATTCTTGACCGTCTGTTGGCCCTAGCTTCGGAAGGACGGGTTCGCGGCTTCGTGCAAGCAACTGCAAGCGCAGCGATGGCATTCATGTGAGGCCCGCCTTGCAGGTGAGGAAAGACTGCCCGGTCTATCCGTCTGGCGAGATTGTATTTGCTCTTTGTATGATACAGGGCCTGATAACGATCTTCCTTCCTGGACAAAATGAAACCACCGCGGGGACCGCGGATCGACTTGTGGGAGGTGCTGCTGACCACATTGCAATGGCGCACGAGATTCGGGTGCGCTCCCGCGGCAATCAGGCCGCTGATGTGCGCAATGTCGGCTACGAGATAGGAACTAACTGCAAGGGCGATTTCTGCCATTGCCGCGTAGTCAAAGACTCGCGGGTAAGCAGTCCCGCCGACCCAAATGAGCCGTGGCCGTTCCCCCTTGGCTGTCTCGCGCAAGCCGTCATAGTCAATCTGCTGTGTCTTTTCATCTAGTCTATAGGGGACGCGTTGATAGTCAGTTCCGGAAAAGTTGACCGCCCAACCATGAGTCAGATGGCCCCCTTCCGGAAGGGGCAATCCCATGACTTTGTCACCGGGGCTCAAAAGCGCACGATAGACGGCCTGGTTGGCCGGCGAGCCAGAATAAGGCTGCACGTTGGCATGCTCGCTGCCGAATAATGTTTTCAGGCGTGCAATGGCTAGCTTCTCAAGCTCATCGACGGTCTCATTTCCAGCGTAGTAGCGCGCACCGGGGTACCCCTCGGCGTACTTGTGCGTGAAAATCGAGCCGTTCGCTTCCAGCACGGCCGAGGACGCAAAGTTCTCTGAGGCGATCAGCTTGAGCGTCGTCCGCTCCTGCCGCTCCTGTCTCAGAAGCGGCTCGTGAACGCGGCAATCAAGCGCGGCCAAGGAAGACCGCCCGTGGGTGTCGGGCTGTGCGATCGCGCCGTCGGCGGAGTTGTCCATGGTAGCTTCGCGCTCCAATTGGATTGACCTATTTCACGATCAAGCACGCGGTCCCCTTCGGCCGCGCGTCTCGTACCGATTCGAGCCGCTGCAGGTCCTGTTTATGATAGCCGTCGCGATGGGGCAGGAGATCGACCAATAATTGAACCAGCCCGCCGTCGTTGGATCCTGTTTTGAGATGGTACAAGCGCCACGGAGGCTGTTCGTTGCAGCAAAGAAAGTCGGCTCTGGCGAGCAGCCGGACGTGTCGCGCAACCCGCTCTCGACACACGCCCAGAATCTGCGCTAGCTCGCAGACAGTTAGGTCCGCATGCGCGCAAAGGCCCAGGATTCGAAGGCGGTCAGGATGCGCTGCCATGCGTAGGCGACTAACCAGTGTCATCATGGCTCAGGACCAAGTCCTACCGAATTTCTCATTCGCGTTCTCCACAGAAGTTGCAGATTTCGAAGGTTGTCCAACGACCGGAAAAATCTCAGTGGCCGTGACGACCGTCGATAACTTGTGTCGAACAAACAAATGGGCGCTCTTTTTGCTTTAGCCGAAATTGCAACCAGTTCGGCGAGTGGAAGATAAGCGGGGCCAGGGGGTGGAACCACTGACCTCAGACGTTGCAATAGCCTACCATTCACAGCGAGACGGAGTTGCTAAGAGTCTATGAATTTCCTTGAAGGATCTGTTGCAACGTTGCCCAGCCTGGCCTGCTCCTGGTTTGCAGCGGTCAGGCGATCCATCGCCTCTGCGAGCACGATCAGGAATTTGCCCTGCATCGCATCGCTGATCAGCTCCTGAAGGCTGGGACGCAACAGCGACGCGCCGCAGATCGCGCGGTGGGTATTGCTGTCGACGACTGTCCAGCCTTGCTTTTCAGCACGCAAGCAGCAGAGCCGCAGCTGATCCTCGATCGAAGCGTCTCGGTGATTGTCACTTGAGTAGCGAGCGCCAAGCGCGACCTTCATGAGGCGGCCCCTTACTCCGGGACGCGGTCTCGCGTTTGGCTATCTGTTTCGGCTTGAACGAAATCCCGTGCGGCCTGTCGCGCCAGCAGCCGGACCAGATTGACGAAGCGTCGTCGGGCTCGGCGACGCAGGCAGAGCCGATTCGCGGGCCGCGCCGGCGACCACACGAAGCTTTTCGGCTGTTGCACGTTTCGGTCGCGCTACGATCGCGGTCCTGTCCTGACGCGAAATACTCCGTTTCGCGACAATGATGCCAAGTCACAGTGCTTCGACAGCATGGAATTCTTTGTGATCAATAACGCGCGTCGCGCAGGAGCCGGTGCTGGCCGATGCCGGGGTACCTTGTGCTCCGAAGAAGCCATGGCTATATATCCGTAGAGAACGGAGGCACGCGATGGGCAACACTGCACAGAAGAGAGCCATCGAGAATTATCGGTCTCGCCTGGCTGAGCGCGGCATCGCGCGGTTCGAAATCCTGGCGTTCGACGCAGACCGCGATCTACTGCGAACTCTCGCCCGAAAATTAACGGAGAGCGGGCCGGATGCCCGACAGCTTCGTCGGACCATACAGCAAGCCGTGGCGGGTGAGCCACCGAAAGCGGGCAGCATTCTCGCCGCGTTGCGTCGCTCGCCTCTGGTTGGCTCCAATCTCGACCTCAGCCTGCCGCGCGAAGAGGGACGCAAGATCGACCTGTGACGCGCTACCTTCTTGATACCAATATCATCAGCAACGTCATAAAGCCGGAGCCTTCGCGCTCGTTGCTGGCCTGGATGGGCGCGCAGAAGGACGAAGACCTCTTCATTGCTTCGCTTACTGTCGCCGAAATTCGCCGAGGCATCCTAGAGAAGCCGAAGGGGAAGAAGCGCAGTAGCCTTGAAACTTGGTTCGAGGGCTCCGAAGGCCCGCAGGCGCTGTTCGCTGGCCGCGTGCTATCGTTCGACGAGAAAGCTGGCCTCGTGTGGGCGCGGCTGATGGCCAACGGCAAAGCCATGCCGTTCGCGGAGCGCCCTAGACACAATCATTGCCGCTGTAGCCGAAGCCAACGAGTGTGTCGTAGTGACCGACAATGAAAAGGACTTCGAGGACGTTCAGATTATCAACCCGCTCCGTAGCTCTGGAAGCCAAGCGGGTGATGATAGCTCCAACGGTCCGGTCGATTCAATTTGAGGATTTCAGCGGTACGGAGTCCGAACGTCTCGTGTTCGCCTACGTTTAGCCGTGGCTGGATTGATCTTGCTTAGTTCGGCCAGGGACGTCTCTTCCAGTTCCGCTATAATGCCATCCCGGTTCATCTAGTCAGCTCAATCTAACAACAGTTCGCACGCACGAGCGCCGCGGACAAGGCGCGATCGCAGGGATTGCGCGATACGCGTGTCGAGCTCGTCCATCTTACACTCGATCTCGTCTTCGAAGGCCCTCTCGCCAAACGCCACTGTAGTCGATCCCGCGTGCGGCTCGGGGGGCCTTCTCATCGAGGGTTTCTCGCGACTGGTCTGGCGCGCTACCACTGGCAAGTTCGCCCGCCGGGAACTCGTCGGTCTGCCCCCAGCTCTGGGCTTCCACATCAACTGCGGAGCTCTTGCCATAGCCGTATTCTTGGCTGGCAGCTCTCGAGCTCGACGAGCAGCCGATCAGCGACACCCGCGACCTCAAGTTCGACCCGGTTGACTCGATAACACCCTATTGGCCGATTCAGTCGGGGAGGATCTGCCCACTCCGATCACAAGCCGATCTTTCGACCCCGTGGTCGGGAATTCTCCATGGACCTTCGTGAAGAAGGAATGCAGCGCCGAAAGCCGAAGCGCTTCGGTAGTGAGTCAACGACAATTGGCGCACGGCAATCGAGGAAGGCTGCGACTTCGTCCATCTTGGTCAAAAGGATTTGGCTGCCGCCGATGCTGACGATGAAATACGTCGGATTGAAGCTCGGCGTGTCGATCCACGATCACACCGAACTGGAAACGGCGCCAGTGGCCGAACCGGAGTATGTGGCGCTCGGCCCAGTCTATCCAACAGCCTCAAGAAGATGAATGGGCGTCGCAAGGACTCGAGCGGATCAGCGAGTGGAAGCACCATGTCGCGCCGATCCCATTGGTCTCCATCGGCGGCCTCAACCTGACCGTCTCGAAGGCGTTTTTCGAGGCTGGCGCGGAAAGCGCAGCCGTGGTCACCGACTTTGCGCTGAACGACGCCCCAGAAGCGCGCACGCGAGAATGGATCGAAAGACAGAGCAATGGCGCTGAGGCGAGAACCGCATGTGCTCGTTGCTGTCGGGTCAGACTCCAGCGGTGGGGGCTGGAATTGCCCGCGAGATCGAGACGATCGCTTCCAGTGGCGTGCGCACCTGCCTTGCTGTCAGCGCGCTGACGGTGCAAACCCATGAACACGCCTGGAAATCCAAGTTACGCAACCCGTCTTTTGGCGGATCAGATGCGCGCTACGCTTCAGCCTAACAGAGTGGCCGCCACCAAGATCGGCATGCTCGCAACGGCTGAGATCGATCGTCGCTCGGTTGCCGCTGTGCTGCGCGAATATCCGCGCATACCGACAATCCAGATCCGGTGCTGGCTTCCACGTCAGGCCGAGCGGTTCTTGAAGCAAGCGCCATCCCGCATCATGAAGTAGCATCTGATGCCGCTTTGCCGTGTCGACACCCAATGTCATTGAACTGGCGCTTCTTGCCGGCTCAGTGCTACCGGTGAATGAGGCCGGCGCGCTTCAACAAGGACCACAAGCCACCCCGTCTGCTGGGCTCCTCCAAATTCGAAACACGGATGGTTCCTATCCAGACAATTGATTTTATCAATCTGCAACAATACCGCATAGCGGCGCCCGGCGGAATGATCACCGGTAGCAAGACGAGCTGTTTTCGGTGGCCTAGGACCGCACCGCGACCGAGGTACAAGCCAGCCCGTCTGCGGCCATGTTCGGATCGGCCGCATCGGTGCGCCGAATGAGATTGCCGGCCGAACGTTCCGTTCGTGCAGCCGTGACGGCAGTCATCTCACTGGCGCCATCCTGCCGATGGATGGCCTGTAGTCGGTGCAGCATGGGCTGACACTGTTCACGGAATGAAGCCGCTGGCGCTTCGGACGGTTGAAATGGAGGACATTAGCTTGGAACCGATCAGTCTCGACGAGCTTCTGACCAGCGTCGGCAAGGAAGTCGGCGTCTCGCCATGGCGCGAGGTCACACAGACCATGATCGACCAGTTCGCCGAGGCCACCGATGACCACCAGTTCATCCACTGCGATCCGGAGCGCGCCAAGCGCGAGACGCCGTTCGGCGGCACCATCGCACATGGCTTCCTGTCGCTTTCGCTTTTGTCGGCGATGACTTTCGAGACCATGCGGCCGCTCGAAAACTGCAAGATGGGTGTCAACTATGGCTTCGAATCGCTGCGCTTCCTGGCGCCAGTGAAAACCGGATCGCGCATCCGCGCCCGTTTCGTACTGGCCGACGTCAAGGTCAGGCCGTTGGGCTGGGTGCAGACGGCGCTGGGCGTGACGATTGAGATCGAGGGCTCGAGAAAGCCGGCGCTGACCGCGCGCTGGTTGACGCTGACGCTGATCGAACGCCAGCCGGAGGCGGCCTGAATTGCTCAACGAGCGTCAGCAGAGACGATCTTCACGTGCCGGGGCGATGTAGGCGACCAGTGCGCACCGATCGGCAACGCGGCCACGGGGGTCGGCTAGATAGAGTGGCAGGAATTCCTAATCGGGGCTCCGTCTCGGAAGGGGCGTCGATGCAACCATGGACCGCGAAGGCATCGTTCGCGCGACGCATTTCCGTCTGCAGTCCTTCTCGTCCATATCCTTTATCCGGAGCTGCACCAGACCAACGCCGAGCGGCACCAGCCGGTCAATCCAGCCGGCACGTCCACGACTTCATGAGAGGACGGCCCTGCCGATCGTCGGTGGGTAGCGCGGTTCGAGCATTCCCGAGCTGAAAGCTCCGCGACCGCATCGACCGCTTTGCCGAACGCACGCGCCATGGCGACTGGATCGGCCGCCCTCGGGACCGCCGTGTTCAGGAGCACGGCGTCAAACCCGAGCTCAACGACGGTCGCCGCGTAGGGCCGTCCGAGCGGTGCATCCACAATCAACGGAATGTAGGGGGAATGTCCGCGCATCAACTGGACCTCGGAGCCCAACGCTTCATCGCATTAGAATGAGCGTTCGAAACGCAGGATACCGCCGACACTGCTCTTCTTGTTGGCATTGGTCCAGTTCACTTCGGAAGCTTTCACCTTTCCGACGGCGGAGCCTCCGTAGTCGAGTTCAGCGGTAACTGTGAAATCTGGAAGGAACGCATAGGCGACGTTCGCAGCGACACCATAGTCCTTGAGCTGATCACCCGAGAGCTGAAGGTTGACCGAAGCTGACTCGGTGAGCTCGTAAGCGGCTCCAGCCCAGAAAGCCCAGTTCCCGCCCCAAGGTTTATAGAAACCGCGACCATGAGCGTCTACCGAATTCGTCGAGTCGTAGTTGAGCTGGCCATGGGAACCGTAGCCGAACATTCCGGATAGCAACAGTTCGTTGGTGACATTGATGTCGACACGGACCTTGGCGGCCACCGATTCGTAGTTGCTATCATAAGCTGCAACGCCGGTGATCGCTCCCAAGCCATGTGCGTATTTCAAGCCGCCTACTACGTGGGGAGCGTAGCTGTCGATTGTGCCGACCACGTCCGAGCCTTGTTCCAGCGAAACCACGGCCGAAAAGCCGTTCCCTGCGTCCAAGTAGTACTGAACCACATTGGTATCGAAAGCGCCGTAAGGAGCCGGCGTCTGGTTCAGTACATCACCCGCGCAGCCAATAAATATGTCGAAAGCCGACCGGTCCTTACCAACTCGCAGGCCACCAAGCTGGATCCAGGCGATAGTCAGGCTGCTGCCTCCGTTCGAGGCATAGGACCGAGAACTGTCCGAAACCGATGTCTGGTGGCTGCCGAAGTTCACGCCGGTTTCGGTGTAGGTCTTCAACGTCCCCCGTTCGGTCTCCTGGCCGGTCCAGGTTTTCAATGTGAAGCGTGTGTTGTTTTGCCACGCGCTCTGATGCTCACCAGTCCTCACATCCGAGTTTCTTGAGTGCTTAAACAATCCGACGTTGTAACGGACAGAGCCGCCGATTCGCAGGCAGGTCTCGGTGCCTGAAATGTAGACGTAGCCCGAGCCTTAGACGTCGCAGATGTTGACGTACTCAGTCGGGTCAGGCTCGGCGGCCGTGGTGACGGCGCGAGCGTTGGAAACGGCAATCAGTGCCGCAGTTGAGCCGAGGAGGAGGCTCCTCATGGTCATTGTCGATCTCCGCTTTAATAATAAAGGGATGAACGCGAGTGATTCTGTGAACAACTTTGAAAGGCGCGCAGTTTTGCTGGGCCGTCAAATGACGTGCCAGCCTGCAACTGCGGCTTGAAGCTCAATTGTGCGGGCGGACCTTGGTTCGCACTTCCTTGTTTTTGCCTTGCGGATCCACCCAAGCACGAACGGAAAACGTTTCGGCTACGGTTCGCGCTTCGCGACAGTTTCGTTAAAGGGGACAGCATTGTTTGTGGTGAGCCCGACCTTGAGGCATCATGCGGCGGCACCGCTCGGCACGACGCCGTCATTTTGGCGAGCTGATGGCCGACAACTACGCGCTGCAGCCTTGCACCAAAGCCAGTAGGGCGCCTGCCTTGGCATTGCGGCGGACCGGACTGTCGCATCGAGCAGGTTCTCGTGCTGAAAGCGGCGCGCCACAGCTAATGCATCTTGCTAGCAATTCAAACAACGAGCTCATCGACATGGCAGAGTTCACTAAGGGGGCCGGCACGATCTGGCGAGCAAAATCTGGTCCCAAGCCCGTATGTCTCGCCCATTGCGGCAGCTGCGCTCAGCAGAATCTCCGAGGCGCAGGTGAAGGGAAGGGATAGTCGAACAAAAGGGGCGCGTGAGGGTCTGTCGGATCACCATCATCAGTGGGTGACCAGGTGCTCAGACCATCGCTGTCCAGCCTAAGACTGAACGGCCCCCGTTGCTAAAAAGATCTAGATTCGAGCCCAAACGGAACGGACTGACATAGCGCAAGGACCTAGGCGAGCGCAGTGGGTAGGGTTGGTCGTTATCAGTATGGGATTGTGCCCTTGCAGACCACGAAATATCGAGAGGCCCGGCTGCCTTGGTACACTATCTATCCCACTGTGTCGGAGTTCTCTGCGGCGCTCGGGGCCGAGGCTTATCAGGAATGGCTCGGGAACTTGCCGGCTGATGATCCGGTGTCACTCTATCTGCACGTTCCGTTCTGCCGATCAGCGTGCTGGTATTGCGGCTTCCCCACCACCATCACCCGCCATGATGCGCCCATCCTCAACTATCTGGCGGCCCTGCGTGACGAGATCCGTCTGGTTTCGGAGCGAGTGCCGCAGAGGCTGCCCGTGAGCGACATACATTTCGGCGGCGGAACGCCGTCTCTCATCGGACCCGCCGAGTTCCTCGCTTTGATGGAGTTCCTGCGACGCCGCTTCGCCATCTCGAAAACAGCTACGGTCGCCATCGAGATCGATCCACGCACGTTCACGCCCGAAATGGCAGAAGCCTTGGGAGCGGCCGGCGTCAACCGCGCTAGCCTCGGCGTGCAGAGCTTCGATCCCATTGTTCAAAAAGCGATCAACCGAATCCAGAGCGAGGCCCAGACGTCAGCTGCCCTGGAAATGCTGCGCCGGCATCGAATAAACCGGATCAACTTTGACCTCATCTACGGCCTGCCGCGTCAAACGGCGGAGTCGTGCGTCGAGACAGTGAGGGTAGCGGCCGCCATGCGCCCCGACCGGCTTGCCGTGTTCGGCTACTCGCACATCCCATCCCAAATAAAGAATCAACGCCTCATCGAGGAGGAACTTCTGCCGGACAGCACTGCCCGCGCTGAACAGTATGCGGCTGTCGCCGTAACGCTGATTGCCGCCGGCTACCGAGAGATCGGGCTCGACCATTTCGCCTTGCCGCACGACGAGCTCGCGCTGGCCCAGGAAACCGGTCGCCTGCGGCGTAACTCGTTGGGCTACTCGGCCGACACCTGCAGAACCCTGATCGGTTTCGGCGCGTCCGCTATCGGCCGCATGGGCGAAGGGTACGTCCAAAATGAAGGTACGCGGGATTCCTACATCCAGCGCATCGCATCTGGCCGACTGGCGACTTCGAAGGGCCATCGCCTCACAGACGACGATCGCGTGAGAGCCGCAATCATCGAGCGATTAATGTGCGATTTCGAGGCTGACGTGCCGGCAATCTGTGTCGCCCACGGATCTGATCCGATCCGTCTTCGCGGTTCAGATGAGCGTTTGGCGATGCTGGCCAAGGACGGAATAGTGGAATTCGAAAACGGCTTTGTCCGCGTACGGCGGGAGCATCGCTTTGGGATTCGCGCTGTCGCTGCCGCATTCGATGCTTTCTCGATAAACAGGGCCTGATGTATACCCCCCAAGGTGAGGGCAAGCACACAACGCGGAAGCTAACACAGGGAGTATCTTTTGCCCGAGAGAACGAGCCGCCATCCTGTGGTGCTGGGTAGCGTCACAATCGGCACTCGGCCGCAGGATTTGCGGCGGCGTGCGCGCCAAAATCTTGACTCGACTATCGCGAGGGTAAGATCGATGAGACCGGCCTGGCGCTGCTATGGCTGACGCTGCATGACCGCTATTGGCCTGAAAGGGCCGCGTGGTCGAGCATGGCGTCGGCAGGATCGCCTCAGCCGCGTTTCTCGTCCTCCTCAGAGGACGCCTCAGAGACATCCATACCGCTGAAATGCCAGCAAATTTGTAGGTCGAGGCCACCTTTTGTCTTGGTTCCTACCCAACTGTTCCGCTGCTGAGCGAAATCCTTCAACTCCAAATCGGCCGAGCGTTTTTTTCCTCCATATTGCGTTGGTGCGCAAGGTTCGAACGAGATCCTCGGGGACTGTACCTCCAAGGTGTCGATCATGTTCGACACACAAGGACAGGGCGGCATTGCTGCCGCCCTGTCCGCTGTAAGTTGATAGGGGCTGGATTAAAAATCCATGCCGCCCATGCCGCCCATGCCGCCCATGCCGCCGCCGCCCATGCCGCCAGGCATGCCGCCGCCAGCCGACTCCTTCTTCGGAGCCTCCGCGATCATGGCTTCGGTGGTGACCAGCAGGCCGGCGACCGAGGCCGCGTCCTGGAGAGCGGTACGAACGACCTTGACCGGATCGACGATACCCATGGCGATCATGTCGCCATATTCGCCGGTCTGGGCGTTGTAGCCGAAGGTCGCGCCCTTGTTCTCAAGGATCTTGCCGGCAACGATCGATGCTTCCGCACCGGCGTTGGCCGCGATCTGGCGGGCCGGAGCCTGCAGCGCACGACGAACGATGTTGATGCCGGCGGCCTGGTCGGCATTGACGCCGGTGGCCTTGATGTTGGCCGAAGCGCGCAGCAGGGCAACGCCACCGCCAGCGACGATGCCTTCTTCCACGGCCGCGCGGGTCGCGTTGAGGGCGTCATCGACGCGGTCCTTCTTTTCCTTGACTTCGACTTCCGTCGCACCGCCGACGCGGATCACCGCAACGCCGCCCGCGAGCTTCGCCAGACGTTCCTGCAGCTTCTCCTTGTCGTAGTCCGACGTGGTCTCTTCGATCTGCTGCTTGATCTGGGCAACGCGGCCCTGGATCTCGTCCTTCTTGCCTGCGCCGTCGACGATGGTGGTGTTCTCCTTGGAGATCGACACCTTCTTGGCGCGGCCGAGCATGTTGAGGCCGACATTCTCGAGCTTGATGCCGAGGTCTTCCGAGATGACCTGGCCACCGGTCAGGATGGCGATGTCTTCCAGCATGGCCTTGCGGCGATCACCGAAGCCCGGCGCCTTGACGGCGGCGATCTTCAGGCCGCCACGCAGCTTGTTGACGACCAGCGTGGCCAGAGCCTCGCCTTCCACGTCTTCCGAGATGATGAGCAGCGGCTTGGAGGTCTGCACGACGGCTTCGAGAACCGGCAGCATGGCCTGGAGGTTGGACAGCTTCTTCTCGTGCAGCAGGATGTAGACGTCCTCGAGCTCGGCAACCATCTTGTCGGCGTTGGTGACGAAGTAGGGCGAGAGGTAGCCGCGGTCGAACTGCATGCCTTCGACGACTTCCAGCTCGGTCTCGGCGGTCTTGGCTTCCTCAACCGTGATGACGCCTTCATTGCCGACCTTCTGCATCGCTTCGGCGATCATGGCGCCGACCGACTCGTCGCCATTGCCGGCGATGGTGCCGACCTGGGCAACTTCCTCGGAGGTCTTGATCTTCTTGGCAGCGTTGCCGAGAGCCGCGACGACTTCGGTGACGGCCAGATCGATGCCGCGCTTCAGATCCATCGGGTTCATGCCGGCGGCAACCGCCTTGTTACCTTCCTGGACGATCGACTGCGCCAGGACGGTCGCGGTCGTGGTGCCGTCGCCGGCGATGTCGTTGGTCTTCGAAGCAACTTCGCGGATCATCTGCGCGCCCATGTTTTCGAACTTGTCGGAAAGTTCGATTTCCTTGGCGACGGTGACGCCGTCCTTGGTGATGCGCGGTGCGCCGAACGACTTGTCGATGACGACGTTGCGGCCCTTGGGACCGAGCGTGACCTTCACCGCGTCGGCGAGGATGTTGATGCCGTGAAGCATGCGCTCGCGGGCATCGCGGGAGAATTTTACGTCTTTAGCAGCCATTTTTAGCTCCTGGCAGGGGCTTGCGATCAAGCCCGAAATTCAGTTGACGGTGAGGCCGATAATCAGCCGATGATGCCCATAATGTCGGATTCCTTCATGATCAGAAGGTCTTCGCCATTGAGCTTGACTTCGGTGCCCGACCACTTGCCGAACAGGATGCGGTCGCCGGCCTTGACGTCCAGCGGGACCAGCTTGCCGGCTTCGTCGCGAGCACCTGAACCGACGGCGATGATCTCTCCTTCCTGCGGCTTTTCCTTCGCCGTATCCGGGATGATGATCCCGCCGGCGGTCTTGGATTCGGATTCGACCCGGCGTACGACCACGCGGTCATGCAGCGGCCGGAAATTCGACTTTGCCATTTTTGGATTTCCTTGGTGCGGATGTTGAACGGTGCTCCGTTGCCGGAGCATGCCTAGCACTCAGCCGAAGCGAGTGCTAACGCGGCAATGAGATAAGCCGCAGGCTCCTGCTAGTCAAGACGGAAGAGCAAAGAGCAAAGAGAAAAGAGAAGACAGCAAAGAGCAGCCAGAAAAGAGCGTGTAAGCATCGAGCCTTTTATGTGAACAATGTCGGGTATCCGACATATATGGGGCGGCTCACCCTTTGTAATTGAGCTTTATTCAGATGGTACGGTTGGTGCAACGGGTGTTGCATTTGAACTCATCCAGAGGCTCGCACGGGTCGTGCTGCGTCAGCTTGGTCATGTCGAACTTCAGAAGGCCATTTTGGCATTGGTTCTGTTGCACCTATTGCCATTCATGACCAGTCCTGCGCGCGTGAGCCGGCCGACTAGATTCCAACCACGAGAGCGCCGCCGCTGAGACCCGCACCGGCCGCCGCCAGAAGGATTTTCTCTCCTGGCTGGAATGGCTTCATCTGGTTGGCGAGCGAGAGCGACAGCGGGACCGTCGCGGCCGAAGAGTTGCCGTATTCGGCAATCGTCTTGACAATTGCTTGGTCCGCGATGCCGAGGTTTCTTCCGACCGCGCCGAAAATCCGAGTATTGGCCTGATGCGGCACAAACCGGCCGACATTGTGTGGCCGCACTCCCGCAGCGGCTAGCGCGGTTGTCGAGCAATCGGTCATCATCTCGACGGCCTTTGCAAATATTTCGGGCCCGTCGGTCATCGTCATCCGGGTCTGCCCGAGGTCGAGGTCGCCATGGAACGGCGTGTTGCTTCCTCCTGCGGGAATCTGGATCAGCCCGTAGCGCGAGCCGTCCGAAGCCACCGAGGCACCGAGAATGCCCCGATCAGCATCATCGCACTGACCGATCACCAGGGCGCCGGCGGCATCGGCGAACAAGACTGAGCTCGCGCGCTCGGCTGGATTGATGCGGCGGCTGAGAATGTTGGCGGCGATGACCAGCGCTGGTTTGCCATGCAGGCGGGTGAACCCGTCCGCAAACATGAGCGCATAGATGAAGCCAGCGCAGGCGCCGGTCAGATCGACCGCGCCTGCGCGGCCAAGGCCAAGCTTGTGTGCGACCAGCGGCGCGCTGGGCGGCAGAAGATGGTCGGGCGTCGAGGTGGCAAGCAACAGCAGACCGATGTCGTGGCGCGCAATACCGGCGTTCACCAGCGCCATGTCGCCAGCCCGGGTGGCAAGACCCGACAGCGTGTCTTCGTCCGTTGCCCAGAAGCGCGAACGGATTCCGGTACGCCTTTCGATCCAGCCCGGCTCGAGGCCGAGATTGCTCTCGATCTCGGCATTGGCCACCTTGCGCCCAGGCACGTGATGGCCAAGTCCGAGAATGCGCGACGACTTGCTCATGGCCTTGACCCGAAGCGTTCCCCGGCCTCCTCGATGGCGTCATAGACTCGTTCGAGCTCGTCGTCTGCGATGCAATAGGGTGGCAGAAGGTAGAGGACATTGCCGAGCGGGCGCACAAGCAGGCCGCGCTCGAGGAAGAAGGCGCGCAGCTTCGGACCAATCTCGGCGAGATAACCTGCGGAACCGGTTCGCAGGTCGAGCGCCGCGATCGTTCCCGTGGCTCGACAGCCGGCAAAATATGGATTGTCCCGAAAGCGTTGCAGCCCGACGGCCTGCATCACGCTCAAGGCCGTGATCCGCTCGGCCACTGGCTCGTCGCGCCAGATCTCGACATTGGCGAGTGCTGCCGCACAGGCAATCGGATTGGCGGTGTAGGAGCTCGAATGGAAAAACGTCTTCTTCCGGTCCTCGGAATAGTGCGCCCGGAAGATGGCATCGGTGACAAGCGTTACGGCCAGCGGGATGGTGCCGCCGGTCAAGCCTTTGGAGGTGCACAGGATATCTGGAGAAATCGATGCCTGCTCGCAGGCGAACATGGTTCCGGTGCGTCCCCAGCCGGTCATCACCTCGTCGGCGATCAGCAGCGTGCCGGAGGCCTCAGTGATCTTCTTCAATTCGGCCAGAACCGATGCTGGATACATCAGCATGCCGCCGGCGCCCAGCACCAGCGGCTCGACGATCAAGGCTGCGGCTCGTCGATCGCGGGTCACAGCCTGGAAACGATCCAGCGTCTCCTGCTCGTGCCCCGCGGCCGGAAAGGGGATGATGTCGACCTCGAACAGCAAGGGTTCGTAGGCGGCGTTCAACACGCCACGCGCACCGACGCTCATCGTTCCGATCGTGTCACCATGATAGCTGTGCTCCATGACGACGATGCGCGAGCGCGGCGCGCCGATGTTGCGGAAATAACCGAGCGCCATCTTCAGCGCGACTTCGACTGAGGTCGAGCCACTGTCGGAATAGAACACCCAGTCGAGTCCAGCGGGAGCGAGGCCGACAAGCGCCTTGGCCAAGCGCTCTGCCGGCTCGTGCGTGAAGCCCGCAAAGATAATCTGGTCGAGGCTCGACGCGGTTGTCTCGATTGCCTTCATGATGCGGGGATGGCGGTGGCCATGTGTGACGACCCACCAGGAGGAGATGGCGTCCAGGATGCGGGCGCCGTCGGCCCTGTGGAGATAGGCGCCCTCAGTCAGGACGATTTCTGGGGTCGCAGGCTCGAGCGCGTGCTGGGTGAAGGGATGCCACACATGAGACTGCGACATCAGTCACCTCCAGCAATCGAGGCGAAGGCGAAGCCGGCAACCATTGCGTCCCTCAGTGTTTTGCCCGTCAGCACATCCAGGTGCGGCAGCCTGCCGAGCTGCGGCGCACCGCTGAATTCCACGATGGTCCGTTGCGTATCGGCCATCTCATCGCCGATGAAAGCGATGCCCGCCAACGGGATGGAGCGGGCGCGGAGCGCCTCGACCGAGAGCAAGGTGTGGTTGATGGTGCCGAGCGTGGTGCGGGCGCACAGAATAACGGGCAGCCGCCATTCAGCGAAGATGTCGATGAACCTTGTGCGCCGGTTGAGCGGCACCATCAGGCCGCCGGAGCCTTCGATGACGAGCGGCGTCGGTAGGACGGGAAAAGCAAGATCGGCAGCCTTGATCGCCACGCCGTCGATCTCGGCCGAACGATGCGGCGACAGCGGGCTCCGCAAGCGGTAGGCTTCCGGCAGCACGCGCTCTGAGGGCAAGCCGGCAAGCCGCGCGACCACCTCGCTGTCGGTCTCGCCCTCGAGGCCCGATTGCACCGGTTTCCAGTAAAAGCCGTCCAGCAAACCGGCGAGCCCAGCCGCAAACACGGTCTTGCCAACTCCGGTATCCGTTCCGGTGATGACAATGCGTTGGGTCATATCGCCTCCGGTGATGTTTGGGCCAACACCTCGACCAGCGCCTCGACCATGGCGGAAATGTCGGCTTCGCCAATATTGAGCGTCAGTGAGATGCGCAGCCGCGACGTGCCCTCGGGCACGGTCGGAGGACGAACGCCGCGTATGTCGAAGCCGCGGGCCTGCAGGCGCGCCGCCACTGCCATGGTGCGCCTGACATCGCCGATTACTAAGGGCTGGATCTGAGAGCCACTTGGTGTCACACCCCAGCGATTGACCAACCGGCCGGCGCTGGCGACGCGTTCATGAAGCTGAACACGCCGCATAGGCTCGTCGGCCAGCATTGCGAGTGCCTCGCGCGCCACGACCGCCATCAGTGGCGATGGCGCGGTCGCGTAGATGAATGGCCGGCAACGGTTGATCAGATATTCGCACAGTGCCCTCGGCCCGGTCACGAGCCCACCAGATGCGCCGAGCGCCTTGCCGCAGGTGTGGAGCACTATGATGTTGTCGCGGCCCTCGAAAGCGGCGGCAAGCCCCCGGCCGTCCGGTCCCCAGACGCCGGTGGCATGCGCCTCATCAATGACGATGAATGCGCCGTGCCGATCGGCAAGCGCGACCAGGCTCTCCAAAGGCGCGCAGTCGCCATCCATGCTGTAAAGGCTTTCCACCGCGATCCAGACGCATCCCATGCCGCCTGCGACGCGCCAACGTGTAATCGCATCCTCGACAGCGGTGGCGTCGTTGTGCGCGGCCAGCACGAACTGTGCGCGCCCGGCCTGCGCACCCTCATGCATGCTTGCATGGGCGAGCTCATCGAGGACCAAAAGATCGCCCTTCTGCGGCAGGGCGCTCAGCAGAGCGAAGTTGGCGATGTAGCCGCTGCCGAAGAACAGCGCGCGGTCGGCTCCAAAGAATGCCGCCGCGTCTGCCTCGAGCTGCTCGTGTTCCGGTGCATTGCCGCGCAACAGCCGCGACCCGGTGGCGCCAACCGGCGTGCCCCGCGCAATCGCCGCCACAACCGCATCGCCAAGTCTTCTGGACGCGGCCAGCCCGAGATAGTCGTTCGACGAGAAGTCCAGCCCGGCGCGGGGCGAAAGCGTCCGCAGCCGGTCCTTGCGCGCTAGCCCCTGCAAGGTCGCATCATAACGGGCAAGCGGCGCCCCGTTCATTGCGCCTCGAGTTCCATCGGATCGATGCCAAGGCGCCGGAACAGCAGGGTATCCTTGTCCTCACCGGGATTGTCCGCCGTCAGCAGCGTGTCGCCGAAGAAGATTGAGTTGGCGCCGGCAAAAAAGCACAGCGCCTGCATCTCGTCGGTCATCGCGGTGCGGCCGGCGGACAGACGGACATGCGATTTCGGCATCATGATGCGCGCCAGCGCGATCACGCGCACGAATTCGATCGGCTCTATGGGCTTGGCGTCTGCAAGCGGCGTGCCGGCGATCGGGATCAGCATGTTGATCGGAACGCTTTGCGGATGTTCCGGCAGATTGGCCAGCGTCACCAGCATGTCGATCCGGTCCACCGGCTCCTCGCCCATGCCGACAATGCCTCCACAGCAGACCTTGATGCCGGATTTGCGAACGTGCTCGAGCGTCTCGAGCCGCTCGGCAAAGCTCCGCGTACCGATGATCTCGCTATAGTAGCGTTCTGACGTATCGATGTTGTGGTTGTAGTAGTCGAGACCCGCCTGCTTCAGTCGCACGGCTTGCTCAAGATCGAGCATGCCGAGTGTCATGCAGGTCTCCAGGCCCAGCGCCTTGACGCCTTCGACCATCGCCACCACCGCATCCATGTCGCGCGCCTTGGGGTTTCGCCAGGCCGCGCCCATGCAATAACGGCTGGCGCCGGCATCACGCGCCTTGGTCGCTTCGGCGATGACGCGCCTGACTTCCATCAGCTTGGACGCCTCCAACCCGGTTTCGTGACGCGCCGACTGGCTGCAATAGCCACAATCCTCCGGGCATCCTCCGGTCTTGATGCTGAGCAGCCGGCTGAGCTGG
Organism: Mesorhizobium sp. M0016; assembly: GCF_040324035.1. NCBI lineage: Bacteria > Pseudomonadati > Pseudomonadota > Alphaproteobacteria > Hyphomicrobiales > Phyllobacteriaceae > Mesorhizobium > Mesorhizobium sp. M0016. The sequence continues at coordinate 23,688 of NZ_JAMYVM010000018.1, forward strand.
ACCTTGTTTGGATCGAAATTCTGGCGGTGCACCGTTTGCGCCAGGAAGAGGAGATTGTTGAAGGGGGCATGGTAAAGTGCCTGAGCCTTCTCCAAGGTCCACGCTCCAGGGTCAGGCGGGTCAGGGGATTGAGCCGGTGGCGATGTCTGCGTTGAACTTGCCGTTTGCATCTCCATGCTGTTCCTCCGGTATGACTTGCGGGTCTTTGCTATCTGACTATGATGATCGGACAGGACAGTTGACCCAATCCTGTTCGTTACTCAGACAATCATGAGCCCCGATGGTCGAGGCCGATATCCAGGATCGGCGCGCTGTGGATGAGTCGGCCGACCGAAATCAGATCAACGCCGGTCGCGGCAACCGCTCGCGCTGTATGCGACGTGATCCCGCCAGAAGCCTCGGTGATAGCGCGGCCACCGACCATTGCGACGGCGCGGCGAAGATCGGGGAGGGACATGTTGTCGAGCAGAACCGCATCGGGAGCGAAGCCAAGTACCTCCTCCAACTGGGCCAGAGTATCGACTTCGACTTCGATCTTGACGAGATGACCGGCCGCTCTTCGTGCTCGCTCGAGCGCTGGCCGGACGCCGCCTGCGATGGCGATGTGGTTGTCCTTGATCAAAATTGCATCGTCAAGGCCGAAGCGGTGATTGGACCCGCCACCTGCGCGCACGGCATACTTTTCGACTGCCCGCAATCCGGGCGTTGTCTTGCGGGTGCAGACGATCTTCGCGCCATATCCACGAACCGCAGCGACGATCGATGCCGTTGCTGTGGCGATGCCGCTCAGATGGCACAAAAAATTGAGTGCCGTCCTTTCCGCTGTGAGAATGGCTCGGGCCGGGCCAACCACTGATGCAATGACCTCTCCATCCACGACATTGCAGCCGTCTGCCCGCTCCACGGAGATTTCGACACCAGGATCAATCATGCCGAAAGCGAGCATCGCCAGATCGATGCCGGCGACAACTCCGGACTGTCGCGCCACCAACACTGTTCCCGCTTGGTATTCCTTCGGGACGATGGCGTCCGTGGTCAAGTCGCCGGCTCTGCCAAGGTCTTCAAGAAGAGATGCCCGGACAAGCGGCTCAAGCAGGACCGTGGGGAGCGGTGAGAGCATCATCACTTTGCACCTTCGGAACTTGGCGAGTGTCCGAGTTCCCGCGCAGCCGCCAAGGCGGCTTCGAGCGTGATTTCGGACCGTCGGGCGGCAATCGCATGATGAGGAAAATCTGTCCGGTAATGAGCGCCGCGGCTTTCTTCGCGCATCAAGGCGGCAACAGCAATCATTAGCCCGACAGCCGCCGGATCCGAGACCGCATCCTTGCTTTCGGCGAGCGGCAATAAGGCACGCGCGGCTGCTTTCAACCCTTGACCATCCCGGACGATGCCGAGTGCGCGCGACAGAAAAACGCGCACGGCTATCGGAGCGGGCGGTGGGTAAACATTCGCAAACGCAGGCCTTGTTCTGCGCGCAGGCGTTCCGGCGACGCTTTCAGCGACCCAGCGGGCGCACACGATTGCCTCGGTCAAGGAATTGCTGGCGAGCCTGTTGGCGCCATGCAGTCCTGTCGAAGCGACTTCGCCGCAGGCCCACAGCCCCTTGACGGAGGTCCTGCCCGAGCTGTCCACGGCAACGCCACCCATGTGGTAGTGTTGGGCCGGACGAATGGGGATGAGATCGCGCGCGGGATTGATGCCCGCTCCAAGGCAGGCTGATGCGATTGTCGGGAAATGTCGAGCGAATGCCGGGCCTGGCCGTTGTCGGGCATCGAGAAAAACATGGTGGCCGTCCGCAAGATGGTTCCACACGGCGCGGGCCAAGACATCGCGAGGCGCAAGTTCCGCCCCTGGCACGCTCTGGAGAAAAGCCTGGCCGGTTTCATCGATCAGGGCAGCACCTTCGCCTCGCACAGCCTCGCTGACCAGCGCCATAGGGCGTTCTGGGCCGTCAAGGGCGGTCGGGTGGAACTGGATGAATTCGAGGTCGGCTAGGACAGCTCCAGCGCGGGCCGCAAGCGCAAGGCCTTGTCCGCAACTGCCCCAAGGGTTCGTGGTGTCGAGAAACAGTCCCCCGATACCACCGGTGGCGAGGACGACCCGCCGTGAGCCGAAGAAGAAAGGTGCGATCGAACAGCTCGCCCAGACGCCTCGGATCGCATTCTCTCGCACGGCGAGCCGGCGCGCTTCCACGCCCTCCACGACAACTATCGACGGAGTGGAACGCACAGCCGCGATCAGCGCACGCATGATCTCACGCCCGGTGCCGTCCCCATGCGCATGAACGATGCGACGTCGGCTGTGTGCGGCCTCCAATCCGAGGCACAGTGATCCTTCCGGCGTGCGGTCAAAGCGAACCCCAAAGCCCGCAAGCCCCTCTATGGCCTTGGGCGCGGCTTGGAGGATGCGGCTCGCCACGTCTCTGTCGCAGAGACCATCCCCTGCGGCAACCGTATCGGCCAGGTGCATTGCCGGATCGTCGTCTTCGCCGAAACTTGCAGCCAGGCCCCCCTGGGCCCAGTTGCTCGAGTTGTCAGCTCCCAGCAGCGACCTTGACAGAAGAAGCACCGGCTCCGGCGACAGTTGAAGCGCGGTCATCAGTCCGGCGATGCCGCCGCCGATGATGATGGGCCGCCCGAAGAAGCTGCGGAGGTCGGCGCTCAAACTGCCAACATCCGTTCGACCGCTAGCCGCGCGCGCCCGGCGATCCCGGGTTCGACGGTTACGATATGGTGGTTCTGCTCGAGCGCGGTGCGGATGTTGGCAAGCGTGATCCGCTTCATGTGCGGGCACAAATTGCAGGGCCGGATGAACTCGACCTCTGGGTGCGCTAACGCGACGTTGTCGCTCATTGAGCATTCCGTCATCAGCACGACACGTGGCGGCCTTTGCCTTTCGACATAGTCGGACATGGCAGCCGTCGAGCCGGAAAAATCTGCTTCAGCCACGACGTCGGGCGGGCATTCGGGATGGGCGAGCACGACCACGCCGGGATGGCTTTCGCGCAACTCGCGGATGTCGGCCGGTGTAAAGCGCTCATGCACCTCGCAACGCCCTTTCCAGGCGATGATCTGCACATCTGTCTGGGCGGCGATATTCTGGGCCAGATATTCGTCCGGCAACATGATCACCCGGAGAACCCCAAGGGATTCGACGACCGCCTTGGCGTTGCCGGATGTACAGCAGATATCCGACTCGGCCTTCACTTCGGCGGACGTATTTACATAAGTGATGATCGGAACGCCGGGATAACGCTGGCGCATCAAGCGCACGTCTTCTGCCGTGATTGAGTCCGCCAACGAGCAACCGGCGCTGAGATCCGGAATGAGCACGGTCTTGCCCGGATTAAGGAGCTTGGCCGTTTCGGCCATGAAATGGACGCCGGCCAGCACGATGACTTGCGCCTCGACCGTCGCAGCCGTGCGGGCTAGTGCCAAGCTGTCGCCGACGATGTCGGCCACGCAGTGGAAGATCTCGGGCGTCTGATAGTTGTGCGCCAGGATGATCGCGTTGCGCTCGCGCTTCAGCGCAAGGATCGCCTTGATATCCTCGGCGAAAGCCGGCCATTCGATCGGCGGGATCACTCGTCGGACGCGCTCGTAGAGCAACGCGGCCGTAGGCAGCATGGCGCCCATAGACCCCTCCCGCTTATACTCTAACTGAAAATAACCAGCATATACTTGCTGTGAGTATAAGGGATGTCAACCCCGCGCCAGCGGCAATTTTGTCCCGGCGATGAGCCTATCGTCGAGAACGGCGTGGCGGAAACGGAAAAGCTTCGCTGGCCGGCCGCCGGTCTCAGTGGTGGCCTCTCCGGTCTCCTCGACCAGCTCCTGCTGTTCGATCAGTCGGCGAAAGTTCGGCTTGTGGATGAGCCTGCCGGCGAGCGCCTCCACGGTTCGCTGCAGCTGCAAAAGCGTGAAGACCGGCGGCATCAGCTCAAAGACGACTGGGCGGTATTTGATCTTGGAGCGCAGCCGCGCAATGCCGGTCGCCACGATGCGGCGATGATCGGCGACCATGGACTTGCTGGGCACCAGCGGCGGGGGTCCTGCGTCCCGCCCTCTTACGGCCTCTTGGACCAGGCCTGCTTCGTAGACTAACTCATAGCGTTGAAGCGTGAGTTCCTCGTTCCAAAGGCGGTCGTCGAAGCCAAAGGCTATCGTCGCCCGCTGCCAGCGTTCACGTCGCGTGGCCGAATCGCCAACGCCGTTTGCCCATTCGATCAGGCGCGGCCGCAGAACGTCCAGCACGACCGCAGGCGTGCCGGAGCGGTGGTCCTCCCATGGAAAATATTCATACCAACTCTGCCATCCGCACTTGGGCGAGCCCGCTGCCTGTTCCTTGCGCGTCAATGCGAGATAGCTGATGGAGATGACGCGCTGCTGGCGCTCGGCGCCGATGCGATCCCGATCCGCGAACGTGTAGAGTTGCTCAATGTACCCCAGCCGATGGCCGGTTTGCTGCTCGACCCACCCCCTCAAGCCGGATTGCAGCGATCGGTGCTCAAGCGCAAAGGGACCGGAGGGCAAGGTGTCCGCCTGGCCGATGGTGAGGACACAGGGTTGACTGCCGTTTACGGCGACCACAAAGGCGATCAAGTCCACTTTGACGTTGTCGGCCTTGCCGGCGGCTCTGTCTTTCCTGAGTCCTATTGCCTGATCGTCCATTATTTGGCCAGCTCGGGGGCACCTTAATCGATTTAGTGTAAGCGTGCCAATTAGCACGTCAACACCCCGCAGCTGCATGGCCATTTTTTTGCTCTTCGCACCTGCACAAAAATGTGCCAAAGGCGACAGCCGCAGCTGGTAACGTAGGGGAAGGAGGGTCCCATGAGCGCTTATGGTGACACCAGGGCGATCACACCGCCGGATATTCGTTCGCGCAAAGGTGGGACGCCGCTCGTCTGCCTTACCGCCTACACCACCCCAGTCGCCCGGCTTGTCGATCCCCATTGTGATGTGGTGCTCGTCGGCGACAGCGTCGGCATGGTTCTCCACGGCCTGCCCTCGACGCTCGGTGTCACGCTGGAGATGATGATCACGCACGGCCAGGCGGTGCGCCGTGGCATCAAGCAGGCGCTGATGGTGGTCGACCTGCCGTTCGGTTCCTACGAGGAAAGCCCAGAGCAGGCTTTCCGCAATGCCGCGCGCGTCATGGCCGAGACCGGCTGCACGGCCGTCAAGCTCGAAGGCGGCGAAGCGATGGCAGAGACGATCGGCTTCCTCGCCGCACGCGGCGTGCCCGTCATGGCCCATGTCGGATTGACGCCGCAGGCCATCAACACCATCGGTGGCTACCGCGTACAAGGCAGGGGCGGGGATGCCGAGCGCATCAGGCGCGACGCAATTGCGGTGGGCGAAGCGGGCGCCTTTGCGGTCGTCCTGGAGAAGGTTCCTGAGGCGCTCGCCCGCCGGATCACCAAGGAGGTGGCGACCCCGACCATTGGCATCGGTGCCTCGGCAGCCTGTGACGGCCAGATTCTCGTCGTCGACGACATGCTGGGCCTCTTCGGCGACTTCCGGCCCAAGTTCGTCAAGCGTTATGCTGAACTCCGGGAGGCGGCTGCGGCTGCGATCGCTTCCTATGCGCGCGAGGTGAAGGAGCGCCAGTTTCCCGCCGCAGAGCACGTGTTTGCCGATGCGCCCAAGCCCGCCGACACGGACGCCACCAAGAGCGGAGAAGCAGCGTGAGCGTGCCGATCGTCAGGAGCGTTGACCACCTTCGCGAAAGCGTCGCCGCATGGCGCTGCGAAGGTGTGAGGATAGCCCTGGTGCCAACGATGGGCGTCCTGCATGAGGGCCATCTCAGCCTGGTGCGCGCTGCACTCGAGAAGGCAGACCGTGTGATAGTGACGCTCTTCGTCAACCCGAAGCAATTCAACAGCCAGGCCGATCTTGCCGCGTATCCCCGCACCGAGAACGAGGATGCCGCCAAACTGGCACCGGTTGGCGCGCACCTGCTTTATGCGCCAGATGCAGAGGAGATGTATCCGGCGGGCTTCGCTACCACCGTTTCGGTTTGCGGTGTCAGCGAAGGCCTGTGCGGTACATTCCGGCCGGGGCATTTCGACGGCGTGGCGACCGTCGTCGCCAAGCTCTTCCTGCAGACCAGCGCTGACTTCGGCTTCTTTGGCGAAAAGGACTTTCAGCAAATTCACCTGGTCAGGCGCATGGCCCGGGATCTCGATATTCCAATCACCATTGTTGCCTGTCCGACAGTCCGTGAAGCCGACGGTCTTGCGCTATCATCGCGCAATGTGCGGCTCTCGCCAGCGGAACGCGCTGTTGCTCCCAAGCTATCATCGGTCCTGCTCAAGACGGCTGAGCGGCTTGAGCGCGGCTCACCCATCATGCCAACGCTTGCAGAATCTCGCGCAGCAATTCTGACTGCAGGCTATCGCGAGGTCGAATACCTGGAACTTCGCGATGAGGCAGATCTGCAGCCGATAACAAGCCTCGATCGACCGGCACGGTTGCTTGCCGCCGCCTGGCTCGGCGGCACACGGCTCATAGACAACGTCAGACTATTTCGGATTGGTTCAACAGATTAGCCACGTTCTCGGCACGCGCCGTATTCGTCCGGGATCATCTAAAACAAGGTCTCTGCCTGGCATTGAGCGTTACGGAGGTTACGCACAGGACACATGCATCGCGTGTTTGAGAACTTCGTCGAGCAACTGTCTGCAAGTGTTGATGCTGCCGATCTCTGTGAGGCAATGGCCTCCGCTGCAGCCGGCTTCGACTTCCCGCTATTCGCCTATTTCACCTACCCGTCAGCCTCCGGCGACGCCCCCCAATTGATTTCAAACTATCCTTCATCCTGGACGTCACGTTATCTGCAACAGCGGTACCACAGTCTCGATCCGGTCATCCTGCGCGGGCTGCAAGGCTGGGATACATTCGATTGGGGTGTGGATCGCGCTCGGCACTGTCTGCCGAATTCGCAGCAACAAATTCTAGAGAGTGCGGCTGAGTTTGGCATCTGCGGCGGCCTGACGATGTCCATGCATGATCATCTCGGCCGGTTTGCTGCCCTGACCTTTGCTTCCGACGAGTCCCGTCCGCCTCTGTTGCGGTCACTGGCACGTTACGAAAAAGCATTGCAGCTGGTGGCCATCAACTTTCATATACATGTCCGGCGCAGGCTCGCCGATCATCGCGTGGTGGATGGTGTAACGCTCACCCCGCGGGAGTTCGAGTGCCTGAAATGGGCGGCGCGCGGCAAGTCGGCTTGGGATACTAGCCAGCTTCTCGGCGTCTCAAAGCGCACCGTGACCTTTCATCTGGAAAACGCCAAGGCAAAGTTTGGCGTTCGAACGATCAACCAAGCCGTTGCACGAATGGCTGCCTCCGGCCTACGAGATCCTGATTCTCAGCCACGATACCTGTAAACCTCTACAGGCTGCATCGATGTCAGCTTTGCCCTTCGATGGCGGGAACACATCCCACATGGAGGCGACCATGATGCAACTGATAGCACCAGACTTTTACAACGAGTTTGCAGGCGAACTCAAAGAGATGCATGGGCTCAGGTTTCGGGTCTTCAAGGAAAGGCTCGATTGGGAAGTTGATACCGAAGACCAGATGGAATCCGATCCGTTTGATGCTCTCAAGCCTGTCTATCTGCTCCTCAAAGGATCCGACTGGCGAATTCGCGGTTGCGTGCGTCTTTTGCCCAGCACCGGACCCACAATGTTGCGCGACACCTTCCCGGTGCTGCTGGGTGCTGACGTCGTGCCCTCGACCACCGACATATGGGAGAGCAGTCGTTTCGCGCTCGATCTTCCTCCGTCGGCGCCCAAGGCAGCGGGCGGGCTGGCCCAGGCGACCTACGAGCTCTTCGCGGGCATGATCGAGTTCGGCTTGGCCAAGGATCTGACCCGGATCGTAACGGTGACGGACACGCGCATGGAGCGGATCCTCCGCCTTGCTACGTGGCCATTGTCGCGCATCGGAGAACCCAAGTGCGTCGGCAAAACGGAGGCGGTGGCTGGGTTTCTCGAGATTTCCCACGCGAGCCTTTTGCGAATCCGCAGCAGGGGACGTCTGAGCGGACCGGTACTGTGGCAACCGGTTCTAGGCCCGTCAGCATAGCGCCATTGTGGACACCTGTGCCATGAAGGATGCTGGTTTGCCCAAGGAAGCGACGGTCGGCCTTGTATGCTGGCCGGACTGGCGTCGCCAGGACGCTTACCACTACGCCAGACGATTGCCACGCACTGGCTGGGCCTGGGAGTTTCTTCGGCGCAATCCACAATTCCAGCGCGACCACGCCAAAATGGCACCGTCCGCCTGCTTTGTCGGAGCCCAGGCCGACATGAAGATAATCGAGTTGACGGCAGAATCAGCTTTCCTAAGACAATGGAGCCTCCTTTTTCGCGGACGCGCCACAGTCGGACGCTACATCGGCGAGGGTCTTTTGGGATCCGCGCGATTGCGCCTGTATTCTACGAGCGGCCGCGGAGCCGCTGGGGCTCGACCACGATTTTGAACCGCTTCACCTTTCATCGCTCTCATGCTGCAAGGACATCCTGCTGACAGCTGCGGGCATGCAGCACGTGCTGCTGAGGGAGAACTGCCGGAGTCTGCAGATCGCCGTTTCCGGTGCGTCCGTCCTCCGCCCGTTGCGGCTATATGTCGACGCAATCCTTCAGCCGCAGCACCTCAAGTTCCATGTCGCTGCCCTTCAGTTCCTGAACGACATCAATGATTGCCGCCGCGTGTCAGCTGCTTGCTTTCCGCCGGAACACCGCGGAGCGCGTCTGCGTATTGTACTGCAGGCTTTGGATGGCTCGCTCGCGGGAGCATCTCATCAGGAGGTCGCCATTGCCTTGTTCGGGAGACGCCGTGTCGAAGAAGATTGGCGTCATCCAGGCGGCCATCTTCGCGATCAGGTACGCCGCGCCATCCAACGTGGCCGCTACCTGATGGGCGGCGGCTACAGACAGTTCCTGAGGTAGTTGGGGTGGTTGCGATTGTCTTATCCGAACGCGCAACCTCCATTTCTCACTGCAATGGTGCGTTGCACAAAACGTGGCAACCGCCTAGTTCTTCCGCGGCGAATCGGGTTTCGGCGAAACACCGGGACCCAACTTCGTCGATAAGTGCATTCATGACCTGAGGACCCCGATGACCGTTATGAACTCCGACAAAGCCGGCGCTGCAAGCCTTGAGACAATCGCGCGAAACGGCAGCATGCTGCGTCGCATAGCCGTACGCATTCCGACCTACCTGTCGGATATTCGCGAAAATCCGGCGTGGCTGCCCATGTTCATGTTGGCGCGCACCATGCCGGCACGGAGGATGCACTGGCGTGGTGCAAAGCCGGTCCGAAGGCCGCAAAGAGCCCAGGACACGATGTTTGCCGGTGTCAATTGCCACGACGTTGTCGACGCGCTGCGGATGGATGGGCTTTTTCCCGGCCTTGTCCTGCCTGCAATGGTGGCTGAAGATGTAGCCGCATTCGCAAGGTGCACACCTTGTTTCGGCAATTTCGATCGCCGACTCGAATTCATGCCGGCGGAGCATGCCGAGGCTGAGGCGCGATTTGGCCGTCCGTTGCTCAGCGGCCATTATTTCGAGCGCATTCTGGGCTGTAAGTCGGCCGTTGCCATCCAAAAAGATCCGCTGCTCATGGATATCGCCGCGCACTATCTCGGCGGCCAGGCGACGCTGATCACGACGCGCGTCTGGTGGAGCTTCCCGACCGGCCAGGCGTCGGACGCCGACAAGAACCTGGCTTCGCTCGGCAAATACCATTTCGACCTGGACGACTGGCGGATGCTGAAGTTCTTTTTCTATCTAGTGCCCGTCGACGAGGGGACCGGCCCGCATATCTATGTTCGCGGCAGCCATGATCGCCGCGCCCTCAAGCACCAATTTACGCTTGTCGTCGGCCATCCAGCGCAAGAGATTCTGGACGTCTACGGCAAGCAGAGTCCGGTCACGCTGACCGGCAAGGCCGGTTTCGGTTTCGTCGAGGATCCGTTCGGGTTCCATATGGGCACCGTGCCGTCGCACAGGCCACGGCTGATGATGGAAGTTGGCTTCGGCGTTTCTCCTCCATCGCGCCGCCGCTTCCATGGCGAGCCTGTGCTCCGCTGATTTCGAAAAGTCCCGAAACAGCCTTCCCGTTGTGAGGCAAGATAAGGCTATGCGGCTGGCGCAATGAGTCTCGCCATTGCTCCAGCTTCCTCGAGATCGCCTGCCACGCGAAGCCTCAGATGCTCTTCGAAAAGCTCCTCTACGGACCGAGTCATCTCGGGTCTCCTTTGGAGTCACCGGAAGGTGGTGCACAGCCGTATCGTGCTTCGCAATCCTGAACGACTGCGAGGGGCGGTTTGTTCCTCGCGTGGCGCATGCAGCGGTGCCGGCATGACAGCTTCGTCTTGGATCCCGATGCTCGGCAACGTCGGCGGTGAAGGCTCTGTCTAGGCGGCTTACCCGGACATGACTCCAATGCAGGAAATCGACCATCTCCTGTTCGAGCACATTCGTTGGCGATCACCGTCGCGGCGCTACGGACGCCGCGGCGCCTGCGGTCAATGCAGTTTGCCGACTAGCCGAGCGTATTCGGCTTCAGCCCTGCCATATGACCCATCTGCCAGCGCAATTAGACGCGCGCGATCAAGAATGACTACCTCTCCTCGCCTTGAGCGTATCAGACCTTGGCCCTCCAAGGTTTGCAGCGCTATGGTGACGCCGGGCCGCCTGACACCGAGCATAACTGATAAGAACTCGTGCGTAATCGCAAAGCTGTTCCCCTCGACGCGATCATCACACATCACCAGCCATCTTGAGAGCCTATCGACGATGTTCATCCGGGCATTGCTGAGCGCGGTGAAGCTTGCCTGGAGGTGAAAGTAGTGAACGTAGCGGAGCAGAAAACTTCGCAGGGTTGGGCTTGTCAAAAGCGCCTTGGTGAAGAGGCCCGCGTCGATAACAAAGGCTCGGGCTTCTAATTGGACGTAACAATCGTGCGTTGACCGGTCATCGCCCATGATAAGCGCTGAGCCGGTCATACCCTCAAAACCTATGATTCCGATCTCAGCTTCAATACCAGGCCGCAGTTCGCCCACCACTGACCCGAGACCGCTCTCGAAGAAGTACACGGTTCTGATTGGAGACCCCGCCACTTCGAGATGCGTCTTCAGTCCAAGGGAGACGCTTTCCAAATGAGGTTGCAGCAAGGCCAAATCTGCCGAGCACATTCGAAGCAGCAGCGAATTGCGATAGATGGAATTTTGGCCGGTGTCGCATTGCGCGGCAGTGTGAGTTTGTGAACTGGAATCTGTCATAGCTCCCTCTCCCTATTGGGGCGGAAGCATGTTGATCGCTCACAGCCGACGGACGCCCTTAGAGTTGCCGTGGATGGGCACACTGTATGCCTGCGGACCGCGGATGTCCCCATTTTAACTGCGTTGATCGGCGCCAGCCAGGGTTTGGCGCACCCGCTCTAACGCCGCATTCAAATGCTCCAGAAATTCGTCATCGCTTTTCGTTGACAAACCGCGTTGTCGAGCGCGAGTTACAATGCGCTCCTGGAGTGAAACCGCTGTCTCGTAGTGGTCGACGATCATCTGAAATGAAGCGCTCATTGGGGCGGATTCAAAGAGCTGTGCCATTGTGGCAATGTAGTTCCACGATGATGAGAGTCCATGCGGCCGCCGCTTGGGTAACAATCGTACAATATACCCAAGACTGGCCGCGCTCTTTGGTTAGCCTCCCAGTAATCCAGTAGCCTTGCGAGGCGCAGCTTCTCGTCGCCCTTCTCCTCGTGACCCGGCCGACCTGTCCCGGCTTCAGCCATTCCGCCTTGTCCTTCTTATGCTCCTTCGGGACCGGGACGCCGACCTCGCCCTGCACACGATCCCATAGCGTTTGCCTCTTGTCGGCCTTGAAGGCTAACATCGCCCGCCCTTGTAGGACCGCTTTCAGCCATGATCACCTCGGGGCGCTGAACGAAGCGCGTGCTTGTCGACTCTGTCGGTCGTCGCAGACGCTTGCGGAGGCCTCACCGAAGAGGGCGATGCGCACTCCGGCTCGACGACGGCTGTCGCAAATCAGACTGCTGTGGGATGCACCACCATCGATCGGTACTAGGATTCTCAACCTCGGCAATAAGCTCCTCTGTATGCAAGCGACCTTCCTGCCTAGCAATACCAAAAGTCAAACCCCGCCGCAGATGCATATCCCTGGCAGCACGCGTCGGTCTTTGGCCACGCATCTGCCAAACCGAAATCAAGTAGCCCGCCATCGCGCGACCCTCAACGCGATCTTGATCATTGCAGTCGGGCAATAACTCATCTCTTTGGAGCTTGGTGGTGATATATAGGCGCCCAAGCCAGCGCTAATATTGCATGGAGCTAAAATGCCCGCTAAGATTTCTTGGGTGTTAGCTGGCGGGTATTTGATGGGGTTTGGTCGTCTAGGCGCGGTCGCTCTGGTTCTGGCGTTATTCATCAGCAGCGCTCATGGCCAAGAATCCTGCGACCCTAACTACACAGGCGCCTGTGTTCCAATCGCCAGCGATGTCGACTGTTCCTCCGGAAAGGGCAATGGTCCCGCATACGTACACGGGCCGGTCTCTGTCGTAGGCACCGATATCTATGATCTTGACCGAGACGGCGACGGGATAGGTTGCGAAAACGGCTAGAGGAGGCAAGTCGCCTTCCAACTTCATGACGGCACCAGCCCATCCGCTGTTTATGGTAACGGTCACCTCCGAGTTGAGGGTGAGCAACGTCCCCAGCCATTCGCATCAAATATTAGGACCTCCTAAATGCGACATGGCGACTCTGCGGTACGACGGTCGAACACCGTCCACGTCTCATCCGTCTCCTGCCATACGTTTGTCAGTTGGTAGCTGATTGTAGAATGTGCCAGTAACTGGGGATGCTCATCGCGATGCGCGAGCCCTGATGCGCGTCAGTTATTTTTACTCTCCGAGAGACCACTGGCCCGGGCGATGTTTCTCCGAGAAGAACAAAGAGGTAGATGGTTCCGGCATGGTCCCACCAATGCTTTCCCCTTGTGAACGGCATCCAAACTTTTCGGCGGGCTTGAACAGCGGCCGCCTTTGGCGGCTGTCGTAGGGCTGATGATAGGTTCCATTCCAGCTCTTTCTAATGTGTCGTCCGAACAGTGAACGAAAGTAGAACATGTAATTCAAGCGCGAATTGACCGTGAGAGGGATGAGCTCCAATTTTGGGTCATGCCTGACGCTGCTGGAAGACGAAATTGCGGTGGCGACTGGAAGCTCAGCGATGCCCCAAATGAAATTGGGCAGCTGGTGCTGTCCGCTGCGGCGCTATGACGTCAGACGATGGTATCTGCCGAATGACCTGGGAATCTTCGGGGACGTCGAGGCCGGTCGTGGTCGGAAGCAAACTGGTTGCAGGCGGTGCTGTAGGAACGAGTATATGCAAGCTGAGACGCCTGTCGCCGTCTCCGCGTTCCAGGCCGACGTTCTCCTCGTTCCGAGGCTTGGTGAGCGATACGGGTGCGCCTGAGTGTCAATGGCGCATTTAGCAACGGCCTGGTACACGATTCACCGCCCTGCGAGCTGATCGAAACTGGCTTGGTCGATTGCATCGTAATAGCGCCGCCCACCAGGAAAGATTTTTCTATCGTTTGCGGTTGGGGTCGCATGACGCGATTGTCGGACGCAACAAGCCAGCTTGGCAATAGGCAGAGGCTGTCCACACTGTACTCCCTAGTGCCCAATCCATACCTAACGAGACCGCCATGCCGTCACCTCCAGATTTCACCGACGATTTTCGCTCCGGGCTGATCACGCTGCTGCGCTGGCGCAGGGATGTGCGGCGCTTCGAGCCAACGGCTCTGCCAGAGGGTACGCTGGAACGCCTGCTCGAGCTCGCCAGCATTGCGCCCTCCGTTGGCCTCAGCCAGCCCTGGCGCTTCGTAGTGGTCGAGAGCCTCAAGCGGCGCACTGCCGTGAGAGACTGCTTCGAGCGCTGCAATGCCGAGGCGCTCACGCGCTTTTCGGGAGAGCGCGCCGCACTCTATGCCCGGCTGAAGCTTGCCGGGCTCGACGAGGCGCCCTGTCAATTTGCGGTCTTCGCCGACCACACGACCCGACAAGGCCATGGACTCGGTCGCATGACCATGGCGGCGACCATCGACTATTCGGCCGTCATGGCAGTGCACACACTGTGGGTGGCGGCGCGGGCGGAGGGCATCGGCATGGGCTGGGTGTCGATCCTCGATGCGACCGAGATGGCCGAAATTCTCGACACGCCGCCCGAATGGACGCTGATCGGCTATTTCTGCCTCGGCTATGCCAGCGAGGAGCACGACATGCCGACCTTGGAACGCGAATGCTGGGAACATCGGCGGCCGCCGGTGGTGATCAGGCGGTAGTGGGGCTGCCTATCATTCGCCTCTTCCGTGGCGATGAGCTTGACGCAGATCGGGTCGCCCTTCGCCACGTTGCCATTCCGACCGAAGCCGAGGTTCGTGTTCTTGCAAAGGCTAGGAAAGAGCAGCATGACAAGCGCGACCGCAGCGAAGATGGCGCTTGCGACAACCGGGCTGAAGCCGGGCATGGAGGTGGTCGACCTCTGTTGCGGGGCGGCTGTGCCGATCGCCACAATCGCCCGCCATGTCGTCGCACTACGCCGACCAGCTGGAGGCCGCGCAGCGCCGGCTGACCGGCGCCGGCGCGACCAATTGCGAATTCGTCGCCGGCTACGCGCTAGGAACTCGCTACTCTGGTGTCACGCCCCGTCGAATTCGTCTTCACGGCCAACGCCTTCGACGGCGTCCCGGACCGACCGCGGCTGGCACGTGCCGTGCGCGAGGCGCTCGCCCCCGGCGGACATTTTGTTATCGTCAACTGACACCGGCAGCCGCGCGAGACGACGACGGTCCTGAAGCGAACTCAGGCTGTCGCCAAGACAGACCATCGCCGATGCCCAAGTCGGCGGCAGCCGCGGGTGTGAGTTTGCGATCCTCATAAGAGCGTCAGGCGCGAATAGAAGTTTGGGTCGTGGCCCCACAGCGGCCGACCTATCCATCGGGTGGATGGTAGTTATCACAACAATCAATTTTACCAATATTATGGATTACTACTACAAGGCCGCCACTTAAAGCGGCCGGACGGGTATCCGTCTCGCGTGGGCTGGTGCTGCCCGCAAAGATGCGGAGACGAACATGTGCGGGATTGTTGGCATCGTTGGGCAACAGCCGGTGTCGGATCGGTTGATCGGCGCGTTGAAGGGTTTGGAATATCGCGGCTATGATTCCGCCGGCGTTGCGACGATCATCGAGGGTGCCTTGCACCGCCGGCGCGCCGAGGGCAAGCTCGTCAATCTCGAGACGCGACTGAAGGAAGAGCCGCTGAGCGGCAACGTCGGCATCGGCCACACGCGTTGGGCAACCCACGGGGCCTCGACCGAACGCAATGCGCACCCGCACTTTAGCGACGGTGTCGCCGTAGTCCATAACGGCATCATCGAGAATTTCACCGAGCTGAAGGACGAATTGGCGGCGGATGGCGCCGAGTTCCAGACCGACACCGACACCGAGGTCGTTGGGCATCTCTTGGCAAGATACCGCCGAGAGGGCATGAGGCCGCAAGAGGCCACGCGTGCCATGCTGAAACGCGTCAAGGGCGCCTATGCGCTTGCCATCCTCTTCGAAGATGAACCGACGACCATCACGGCGGCGCGCAACGGACCACCGCTCGCGATCGGTCACGGCGACGGCGAGATGTTCCTGGGCTCCGACGCGATCGCCCTTGCTCCCTTCACCAATGAAATTACCTATCTCATCGACGGCGACTGGGCCGTTGTCGGCAATTCGGGCGCCCATATCTTCGATATCGACGGCCGTCCCGTCGAGCGTCCGCGCCATATCTCCACGGCCGCGGCCGATCTGGCCAACAAGGGCAACCATCGCCACTTCATGGAGAAGGAGATTTACGAGCAGCCCGAGGTCATCGCCCATGCTCTCCGTCATTACATTAACATCATAGACAGTCGCGACATGGTTCCTGGCATTGATTTCGCCAAGGTCCCGAGCTTGGCGATCTCTGCCTGCGGGACCGCCTATTTCGCCGGACTGATCGGAAAATACTGGTTCGAGCGCTATGCGCGCCTGACGGTTGAAATCGACGTTGCGTCCGAATTCCGTTACCGCGAGATCCCGTTGCCGCCGCAGTCGGCGGCTCTTTTCATCTCGCAGTCCGGCGAAACCGCCGATACGCTTGCGTCATTGAGGTACTGCAAGGAGCGTGGGCTGAAAATTGGCGCTATCGTCAATGCCTGCGAATCGACCATCGCTCGGGAGGCCGATACGGTTTTCCCGATCCTTGCCGGACCGGAGATCGGCGTCGCCTCTACCAAGGCTTTTACCTGCCAGCTTGCCGTCCTAGCAGCACTCGCCATCGGCGCGGCCAGAGCCCGCGGGACCGTCCCCGAAGACGAGCTGCAGGCGCTCGTCAGGAGCCTCGCCGAATTGCCGCGCGTGATGGGCCACGTACTCGAGAGCATCCAGCCGGAAATCGAGTTCTTGTCGCGCGAACTGTCAAAGTGTCGTGACGTCCTGTATCTCGGCCGTGGCACCAGTTTCCCGCTAGCGATGGAAGGTGCGCTGAAGCTCAAGGAGATTTCCTACATCCATGCCGAGGGCTATGCAGCGGGTGAATTGAAGCACGGGCCGATCGCATTGATAGACGAGAACATGCCAGTGATCGTCATCGCGCCCCATGACCGTCTCTTCGACAAGACCGTTTCCAACATGCAGGAAGTGGCTGCCCGTGGAGGGCGGATTATCCTCATCACCGATGAAAAAGGGGCAGCCGTATCGAAACTCGAAACCATGCACACGCTCGTGCTGCCGGTTGTCGACGAGATTATCGCGCCAATGATCTTCTCGCTCCCGATACAGCTTCTAGCCTACCACACGGCGCTCTTCATGGGGACGGATGTAGACCAGCCGCGCAATCTCGCAAAATCGGTCACGGTCGAATGATTGTGAACCTGTACAGGTGGCGATGCGCCTCCAGGAAAGCGGTACCCCTTGTCTGGATCCGAAGCCCGGATCAAACCAGATGACCATTGTTTGCTGCAATTGCGAAACTCGGTAGCGGTTACGAGCGGGTCTTTCGCTGCCTCGCCGGTGGAGATTGCCGAAGCTGGCAGTGTCCGTGCCGAAAGTTCGAGTTGCTGTTCAAGAAAGCCATCGGCGAGAATGGTCCACGAAGGATCGCAGGTCGCATGCGCTACGCCGACCAGGCTCTCAGCACGGGTAGCCTTGATACTTGATCAGAAGCAGGTGAGCCGCCATATTCCGGCCCGGCCAGTTCAGCGGCCCATCCCATGCATGAGGCCGGTTCGGCCGAATGGACGACCATTTTTTTTATTTGCTAGGTGTGCGCCGCGGGGAGGAATCTCCAAGGGAGCTCCCAGTTCTTGGAGATGTCTATGAAGGATTCGCGCATTCCCGAACCAGTCTTGACGGCTATGTCCCAGGGAACCCACATCGTCCGCGCTTATCGCGAGCACCTTGGATATTCGATCGACGACCTGGCGGTCGCGTGCGGGCTGGCCGCTGAGGAAATCCAAAACATCGAGCGAGGTCTGAGGTACAGCAAGGGCTATCGGGATCGGATAGCGAAATCGCTTTCCATACCTGTGGGAATTCTTGAGTCGGAGTTGGACATTTCGGACGCCGCCTGATCAGTCGGATGATCTGCAATGGGTGGACTAGCTGTTGTGATGTGAAGCTTGCGGCTGATGTCGACTTTTGATTCGATTGGATGCGAATGCCTTCTGGCGCAGCTCGCCGAACAACAAAGCGATATAGCCGCCCGGAGTGCTACGAAACGTGCACGACGGCATCGGCTCGCGACGAAGGATTGTAACGGCGAACTCTTCCTAGTTCGGCAAGGCGATGCTGGCTTGAGCATCAACTCGGCCTACGGGCTGAATCGTCCAACATGGCGAGTCGCGCCGCTCTGAAATTAACGTGGCGGGCATCCTGACGTTTCCGGGTTGACTATGGGCGTTCGAACCACGAAAAGGGGCCGCTCTTCGTGAGTGGCGTGCGCCGGCAGTCTGACCCCCAAGCCCCCCGCCCAGGCTGCCGGCGCGCTTCTAGAAAGATCGAAGTAGGCACTCGCTTGCGCTCTGCCCGCTCACACCTTGTGGTTCCTCCTGCGGGTCCAGCGGACCACCATGGGTGTCGCCAGTTCTGGTGGTTACGCGCGTCCATTTGCGATCTCGTTCAGTGAGTGCACCGCAAGCACCCTCTCTGCTAGCCTGAAAAATTCATGGGGGTTGGTGGATGTGGCGCAAGCCTTGAAATGACGTAGGATTTGGTTGCTTAAGCCGATCCGAAATTTCCCGGAGACCACACCCACCATGAACGATCTTGCGCTGCCGCTGAGCGGTTTGTCATCAGTCGGCGGCAAGTCCGTCGTCGCCCGTTTCGACGGCGGCATGCTGTCGTCCAACAGCGGCGTTCTGGCCTTGGCCGAGGTGGAAAAGCGGTTGCGGGTGGCCGAGCGTCTGGCGCGTTGCATCGACGATCCGCGCTGCCCGGACCAGGTCGTCCACAGCCTGGCGGACATGATCGGCTTTCGCATGAAGATGATCGCCGCGGGCTATGAGGACGGCAACGACGCCAACCGGCTGCGCCGCGATCCGGTCTTCAAGATGGCCCAGGATGCGCTGCCGTCGGGTCGGGATCTGGCGTCGAAATCGACGCTGTGCCGGCTGGAGAACCTACCCGGCGTGCGGGAGTTGGTCGATGGGACGGGCGATGGTCGATCTCTATTGCGCCTCGTTCCGGCAGGTGCCGAAGCGGATCGTACTCGACATTGACGACACCTTCGACGCTGTGCACGGAGGCCAACAGCTTCGCCTGTTCAATGCCCACCATGACGAGTACGGCTTCCAGCCGATCGTCGTGTTCGATGGTGCGGGACGGTTCGTCAGCGCGATCCTGCGACCGGCCAAGCGGCCGAGTGGGGCTGAGATCCGCCCCCACCTGCGCCGTCTGGTGCGGGCGATCCGGATCAACTGGCCGAACATTCGAATCCTGCTCCGCGGCGATAGCGATTATTGCAACCCGCAGATCATCGACTGGTGCCGCGCCAACGACGTCGACTTCATCTTTGGCCTGCGCCCACCACGACCCTGCGCAAGCATGTCGCGGATCTGGAGGCCAGCACGACGGCACGCTTGGAAGCGTCGGCCAAGACAGGCAAGGTCCGCAGGTTCAAGGAGTTCGTTGACGGCGCCCGCGGCGCGGCCGGGCCGGCAGCACTCAGGCGGCTATAACGGGCGCAGAGCCGACCCTGAGGCTTCCAGACATTGTCGTGTACAGCTTCAGACCCTCAAGCCGAGCCCGCAGGGCCTCGCTTACCTTTTACGGGGCGGCGGTACGTCCAAGCCGCTTCAACAGTTAAGAATTTCGCAAAGACGATACCCCCGGATCGTCGAGCTTCCGCTGCCACTTCCCGCATTCGCCGAGGCGGTCAATGACCCGCCCTTCACAATAGTTATCTGGCAAGCATCTGGATGCGAGAGATAATGTTGCCGGAGGCATCTCTCATGGCCTCTACACCTGCCTGAACGCCAGAACCGCGTTCGTGCCGCCAAAGGCGAAGGAGTTGCTCAGTGCCACGCGCACCTTGCGCTCGCGTGCCACATTGGGCGTGACGTCGAGATCGCAATCGGGGTCCAGCTCACGATAATTGGCAGTCGGCGGCACGACGCTCTCGCGGATAGCCATCACGCAGGCGATCAACTCGAGCGCGCCGGACGCGCCGAGGCAATGCGCGTGCATGGACTTGGTAGAAGAAATGGACATTGAGAAGGCGTGCTGACCGAAGACGCGCTTGATCGCCGCCGTCTCGATCTGGTCGTTGGCCTTTGTGCCGGTGCCGTGCGCGTTGAGATAGTCGACATCCTCGGCGTCCAGCCTGGCATCGGCAAGGCAGGCCCGCATTGCTGCCTCCGGCCCCTCGACAGTCGGCGCGACGATGTCGGACGCATCGGCGGAAAGGCCGGCACCGGCAATTTCGGCAAGGATGGTGGCGCCCCGAGCCAGGGCATGCTCGTAGCTTTCCAGCACCGCCATGCCGGCGCCTTCACCAAGCGATAGGCCCTGGCGATCGGCCGAGAATGGCCGGCAAGCATCGGGCGAAAGCACGCGGATCGCTTCCCATGCCTTCAGCACACCCCATACGAGCGGCGCTTCGCTGCCGCCGGCAAGCATCACGTCGGCCCGGCCGTGCCTGATCTGGTCCACCGCGCAGGCAATCGCATGGTTTGCCGAGGAACAGGCGGACGTGACGCCGAAGACCGGCCCGCGCAGGCCGAGACTCATGCTGACCTGGCCGGCAGCGGCACCCGGCATCGCCTTGGGTACAGTCAAGAGAGCGGCACGCTTACCGCCCAGCAGGATGGCGCGGTAGGTTTGCTCGATCGCATCCCACCCGCAGCCGCCAACGCCCACCGTCGCACCGAAGCGATAGCTATTTCCCTCTTTGGAGGAAAGTCCGGCCTGACGCATGGCTTCGCGCGCCGCAAGAACAGCGAGCAGGCTGAAGCGGTCCATGGAGATGAGTTGCTTGCGGTCGATGTCATGCTCCGGCAGCGCTTTGATCTCGGCACCAATCCTGACCCTCAATTCATGGAGCTCGGAGTTGACGATTGGGCCGATGGCGGAGCGGCCTTCTCGCATCTCTGTCCAAATGGCGGCGGTGTTGGTCCCAAGCCCGCAAATCCCGCCAATCCCAGTAATCACGACGCGCCTGTCCATTCACACCCCCGTAGCGAGCAAGCTGCGCACGGCTTCCACCATGTCCCCAACATTCTGGAGATCCGACCATGCCTCGGCCGTATTCATCTCGATCTCGATGCCGTAGGCCTGCTCCAGGTCCCAGAGAACGTCCGCCAATCCCAGTGAATCGATACCGAGCGAAGTCAGTCTCGTGGCAGCCGTTATCTCGCCGCCTGTGGCAGGCGCTATGCCGCCCTCCGACGCGGCGCGCTTCTTGATCATGGCGATTATTTCGTTGGCGAGTTGATCTGCCATCTTGTTCCTTTCCAGCTTGCGTTTTCGGCGTCGTTCAAAACCCGAATCGCGTCGCGTTGCCAAAATTGCCCCTCATGGAGCCCTGTGCGCCGACCAAGCCCAATGCCCATAGGAACCGGACGAGTTCCGGCTTCTGCGGCGTCAGCCCGATGACGAAGAAAAGTCGCCGGCCTCCCGCTTTTGCGCCAGCACATCAAGAATCTGCGTGTAAATGGATAGGAACCGTCGTCAAACGTCAGCTAAACGCTGCGACGGTGGGTGCTGTCAGCGTATTCACTCGGCACCTCATATGTAATCGAGATGTTTCATAGCTCCGGACCAGTTGCGATCAACTATTGTACCGGTCCGCCATTCGTCGGAGAGTTCGACATGATCGGAGCGCTGCCTCTCATTTCCAGTACAATCTCCACCGCACGCGACAGATTTCCTCTTTCGGGCTCTTCTCAAGGGACTCGCCACGCGATAGGGGCAGTGATCGGCGCACTTGAGATCCTGCCAGGTCCATGCGACATTCCGGAAAATTGGTAAAATCCTTTGTTTCAATCAAATTCATCCACGCTATGGATAGCTAAGACATGCGTTTCAAAGGGCTCGATCTGAATCTTCTCGTCGTTCTCGACGCGCTGCTGAGCGAGCGCAGCCTCACGGCGGCGGCACGCCGCATCAACCTAGCCAAATTCATGGGGGTTGGTGGATGTGGCGCAAGCCCGTTGAAATGACGTAGGATTTGGTTGCTTAAGCCGATCCGAACCATTTCCCGAGACCACACCCACCATGAACGATCTTGCGCTGCCGCTGAGCGGTTTGTCATCAGTCGGCGGCAAGTCCGTCGTCGCCCGTTTCGACGGCGGCATGCTGTCGTCCAACAGCGGCGTTCTGGCCTTGGCCGAGGTGGAAAAGCGGTTGCGGATGGCCGAGCGTCTGGCGCGTTGCATCGACGATCCGCGCTGCCCGGACCAGGTCGTCCACAGCCTGGCGGACATGATCGGCTTTCGCATGAAGATGATCGCCGCCGGCTACGAGGACGGCAACGACGCCAACCGGCTGCGCCGCGCTCTCGACACCTTCGACGCTGTACACGGAGGCCAACGGCTTCGCCTGTTCAATGCCCACCATGACGAGTACGGCTTCCAGCCGATCGTCGTGTTCGATGGTGCGGGACGGTTCGTCAGTGCGATCCTGCGACCGGCCAAGCGGCCGAGTGGGGCTGAGATCCGCCCCCACCTGCGCCGTCTGGTGCGGGCGATCCGGATCAACTGGCCGAACATTCGAATCCTGCTCCGCGGCGATAGCCATTATTGCAACCCGCAGGTCATCGACTGGTGCCGCGCCAACGACGTCGACTTCATCTTTGGCCTCGCGCCCACCACGACCCTGCGCAAGCATGTCGCGGATCTGGATGCCAGCACGACGGCGCGCTTCGAAGCGTCGGCCAAGACAGGCAAGGTCCGCAGGTTCAAGGAGTTCGTTGACGGCGCCGCTAGTTGGAGCCGCGTCGAGCGTATCATCGCGCGGGTCGAGGTCGGCGCCCACGGTGGCGATATCCGCTTCGTCGTCACCAACCTTGCCGGTGGGAAGGCCAAGGCGCTCTACGAGGATGTCTACTGCCGGCGCGGCGCGGCCGAGAACCACATCGTGGAAGACGCATCTTGCCGCCGACCGCACATCCTGCACCAGAGCGACGGCCAACCAGTTCCGGCTATTCCTGCATGCCGGTGCTTACTGGTTGATGTGGGGCTTGCGGGCCGCGATGCCGAGGCGCTCGAGCTTTGCCGTCGCCCAATTCGACACGCTGCGATTGCGCCTCATCAAAATCGCTGCGCGGGTGGTCGAGATGAAATCGCAAATCCGCCTGCACCTGCCGACATCGTGCCCCGACCAGCGCATCCTGCGCATCGTCCTCGATCGCATCCCCCAACTCGCGACATAACGATGGGCGCAGGCGCCCGAAACGAACCCGCCGACCGCAACCTGTAAACCCCCGCCTGCCATCACGACGGATCATCGCCGGCACCCGACGAGGCTTGTCAAAATGCACAGGGCGGCCAGATCGCCGATGCAGGCCGCCGAAAGCTCATCGCCGTGCATCAAGGCGGCTAGATGGCAACGAGGCTTATGCCGCCCGTGCATCGCAGCTCCATATGCATGAGGGGTCGTCGCTTCAAAATACTTGATACATTTGCGCTTGCGTAGCTCCTTGCATGCGCGCGATGCCAGGAGGAGACCTCTGTCTAAACGCTCGCATCGATGCAACGCCGTTGAAACCATCATCGCGGCGACCGCTTTGCCACGGCCGCCGCAGCCCTTTTCGAGCATCACGATCATGCCGGCGCCATCGCAGTGATGCACATGCAAATTCAGAGATGCACTCTGGCCATATGCTAGGTGCCCAGCATATGTCCGGCATCCCGCAACGCCGCTACGAAAAGACGGGCATTGCCGTTGGCATCCATCTTGGCCTGCATCGACAGGGGCATCCTGTGCCAGCTCTCCAAGGCCGCAATGTAATGTGAGAACATACCGTTAACGATGCAATAGTGGGTAACTAGGCCGTGTCCGTCTAACGCCAGCACGCCGAATTGGCCGCCGTGATATCGGATGGCTGCGACCCGCTGGACCTGCGCGTCACCGTCGATCCGAACGTCGAAAAGCAGGCTGCCGCGGCTCCTGGTGGCTATCTCGGCGGCTTTTTCAGCGAAGCTCAACGAGAGCGAGCGGACGCTTTCGACTGCCATCTGTAAAACCATCAAGTTCAGTTCATCCACTGCCATGAGGTACCTGTGCGCAAGACATGGGTGATTGCAATCGACCACACCGCTTGTTCACAGATGTCGGCTCACGACCGGTTATTCAGGGTTCGCCGGTCATCCATCGAGGGCGTGCTCATCAAAATGCTCCTGAAGTGGAATGCGCTGCATCTACGAAACGCAAGGAGCAGGCCAGCCAAGCTGTCGCGACAATTGACCTCATAATCCATCCCGATATCTGGATTTCGGCATCGCTGAACATCCCTGGTTAGTGAGCTGTTTGCGGCAAGCCCATCTCGGCTTTGTACCCCGAAACCGTTGCACCGGCGTCGCTCGGCGCTCGGGACCGCCAGGCTCTGCTCGTCGAGAACTTTGTCCCCGAGAAGCGTTCGACTCTGAGCATTCCGCTCAAGGGTGACGTCTCGTCCGTGTCCTTGCAGCTCACCGCGAAGGCTTTTTGCGCATCGCACGCAAGCGCACGAATTGGTCTCCGTTCACTTCACAAAATGGTTTTCCTGAAGTACTTGAGCGCAGAGAAATCTCCGGTCGCAGCCTACCCGGTTAAAACAAGGACCCAACGATGAAGACTCTCGTCGTCTGCTCCGGCGGATTGGATTCCGTTACTCTTGCCCACAAGGTGGCAGCGGAGCACCAGCTTACCGGCCTGCTATCGTTCGATTACGGCCAACGGCATAGGAAGGAATTGGGCTTCGCCACCCTTTGCGCGGAGCGCCTGACTGTCCCGCAGCGAATCATCGATATCCACGAGATCGGCGGCGGCCTTTCCGGCTCCGCGCTGACCGACAATGTGGACGTGCCCGACGGGCACTATGCCGAAGACACGATGAAGATAACCGTGGTGCCCAACCGGAACGCCATCATGTTGGCCATTGCCTTCGGCCTCGCCGCAGCGCAAGACGCTGACGCAGTGGCGACGGCCGTGCATGGTGGGGATCACGTTGTCTATCCCGATTGCCGTCCGGCCTTCATCGACGCTTTCCAGATGATGCAGGACCACGCGCTCGACGGCTACGCGCAGATTCGCCTTTATGCACCCTATGTGAACCTGGCGAAGGCGGACATTGTTACGGATGGAACCACATACGGCACGCCGTTTGCGCAGACCTGGTCCTGTTACAAGGGCGCCGAGCGTCATTGCGGGAGGTGCGGGACCTGCGTCGAGCGGCGTGAGGCGTTTCACATCGCTGGGCACCCGGACCCAACGGAGTATGAGGACTCCGACTTCTGGCTCGGAGCGCTGCGAAGGACCACCGCGTAATGTTCCGCATCACCAAGGAATTCCACTTCTCAGCCTCGCATCAGCTCACCTCATTGCCACCCGATCACCAATGCGCGCGCCTGCACGGACATAACTACATCGTCGAAGTGGAGCTTTCAGCGGATGGACTGGACGATCACGGCTTCGTGCGCGACTACCACGACTTGGCGCCGTTCAAACGCTACATCGACGAGAGCTTCGACCACCGGCATCTCAACGACGTGCTGGGACACGAGCAAGTCACGGCGGAATATCTGGCCAGACATTTCTACGAATGGTGCAAGGCACGCCTGAGCGAAACCGCGGCCGTGCGGGTGAGCGAAACGCCGAAAACCTGGGCGGAATACCGGCCATGACGAATACTCATCCCGCAATCCGCGTTAGCGAGATTTTCGGGCCGACGATCCAGGGCGAGGGCGTGCTCATAGGTTTGCCGACGATCTTCGTCAGAACCGGCGGGTGTGACTATCGCTGTTCCTGGTGCGACAGCCTCCATGCTGTGGACAATCAATTCCGCCATGAATGGGAGATGATGTCCGTTGGCGCGGTGTGGAAAAATGTGCTTGCCCTTTCCGGTGGCCGCCCGCTGATGGTGTCGCTATCAGGCGGCAATCCCGCCATCCAGCCGCTCGGCGGGCTCATCGACCGGGGCCATGGTGACGGTTACCGTTTTGCGCTGGAAACCCAAGGGTCGCTTGCCAGGGACTGGTTTGCGCAGCTTGACGTGCTGATCCTCAGCCCAAAGCCGCCGTCAAGCCAAATGACGACAGATTGGGCCGCTGTCGAGGCGTGCCTCCAGGCGGCACAAGGCAAGCCCCAAGTCGTGCTCAAGCTCATTGTTTTCGACGAAAGGGACTACACCTACGCGAAAGACGCCGCTGCGCAATTTCCGCAACTTCCGATCTATCTGCAGCCTGGCAATCACACGCCGCCACACCCCACAAATGATGACGCGCCTGTCGACCTTGACGGAATATTGAAGCGCATGGAGTGGCTGGTTGACAGCGTGACCCGCGACCGATGGTTCGAGGCCCGCGTGCTACCGCAGCTGCACGTTGTGCTCTGGGGTAACAAGAGAGCCGTCTAGCCCAGGCCCTTTCCACTGGAACTGCGCCGGCAGAATTCGGGTGAACGGGTGGTTCAGGTCGAAGGGAGCTGTCGCCGACAACCATGATCCGACAGGCAGGGCTCGAGCGGACGATATCGTCGCTGCGCCAAGACGCGTCTGGTCCGCTCCGAATCTTGTCTCGATACGACGGTCGCCGATCAACAAACGTACCGCGGTCCATGATCGACTGAGAGGCATGACCGGTCCTCTGAGTGCTCAGACTGCCGCCGAGTGCCTGGCCGTTCCAGCTTCGAAATATTTGTCGAACCTGGCCGCGATGCTTCGGACGAAAGGGCGACTTTCAGCCGGCACAACGAATCTGTCGCCATCAAGTTCAAGCAATCGAACCGGATCGTGGAGGGCCATGGAACTTGACTGAAGGAGGAGCCTCTGGCCGGCCTCGCCGAAGCGTTCCACCAGATCGACGGCCGAGAAGGCGAAGTCGCACATCAAACGCTCGATGATCCAGCCGCGAACGCGGTCGTCGTTGGAAAGTGCGATACCCCGAACAGCGGCCAGCCCGCCGTCATCAACCGTGCATCGATATTCGCTGGTCGAAGGCATGTTCTGCGCATAGCCCTGCCGAAACTGGCTGATGGACGATGGGCCTAACCCAATCAAGGTTTCGCAGCAATCGTCGGTGTAACCCTGAAAGTTGCGGTGCAGTGTTCCGGCGCGGGCGGCAAGGGCCAGGGCATCGCCGGGTTTGGCGAAATGGTCGAGGCCGATTGCTTCGTACCCCTGGTCCACGATCGCCCGCGCCGCCAGTTGCGATTGAGCAAATCTCTCCGCGGGACCGGGCAGCCATGCCTCGTCTATCATCGTCTGATGTTTCTTGAACCACGGCACATGGGCGTAGCCAAAAAGCGCTATCCTGTCCGGCTCCAGGGTCAGTGCCTGCGCGACGGTGGAGGAGACGCTCTCCCTCGTCTGGTGCGGCAGGCCGTAGAGCAGGTCTAGATTGACGGATTCGACGCCGCGCGAACGAACACCGTCGACTACCGCTTTGGTCTGCAAAAAGCTCTGCTCGCGGTTGATTGCCTTCTGAACCTTCGGATCGAAGTCCTGGACGCCGAGGCTCGCCCTTGTCATGCCGATTTCGGCAAGCGCATCGAGGCGGGCATCGTCCATATCGTTGGGTTCGATTTCAACGCTGATCGTGGCGCCGGGAAGAAAGCCGAAGCTGTTGCGCAGGGCGGTTCCCAGCGCCGCCATATCTTCGGGCTTGAGCATCGTCGGCGAACCACCGCCGAAATGGACGGCACGCACACGACCTTTGCCTCCAACAAGACCGGCGACGGTAGCGATCTCGGCATGCAGTGAGCGGAGATAGATCGTCACCGGTTCGTAATGGCGTGTCTGTTTGGTATGGCAGGCACAGAACCAGCAAAGTTTGTCGCAGTATGGGATGTGCAGATAGAGCGAGATTTCGTCGCCCTCGTTGAGCGCTTGCAGCCAGCCACGACAAACGGCAGCATCAATGCCTGGATGGAAATGCGGCGCGGTCGGGTAGCTCGTGTAGCGTGGAACGTTCTCACCAAATCTGGCAACTAGCTTTTGTCGCATGTCGTGGTCCACCGTGTTTGCGTCGCCCGAACTGTGGATGCTTGGATGAGCCTAAGCCCTGATTTCGATCAACCTTCAGCACGGACAAACTGCCGCAAGGATTTTTCTACCGTGGATGCTATCCTGCCCGCACGGACCGGTAGAGCGATCGAATGACATTACGGCAGGATATTCACAGTTCCGGCATCCCCGTTCTTTGCCTGTCTTGCGAGGCACGGCGCCGCGGTGTCTGTGGCGCGCTAGAGCCAGACCATTTGGCTCAGCTCGCCAAGACGTCGTCGCGGCACAATATCGAGCCGGGGGTCGAACTGATCGGCGACGCCGAGGCGGTCGACTGTTATTCGAACGTGCTTTCAGGCGTGGTGAAGCTCACGAAGAGCCTGTCAGATGGACGCCAACAGATTGTCGGCCTGCAGTTCGCCCCGGATTTTCTGGGTCGGCCCTTCAAGATGAAAAGTGCGATCAATGCGGAAGCGGCAACAGCTGTCTCGCTATGCTCGTTTCCCAGAGCGGCCATCGAACGGATGATGAAGCAGTCACCCGAATTTGTGCATCGCCTGCTCAAGCAGGCGCTGAACGAACTTGACGAGGCACGCGAATGGATGGTGACTCTGGGGCGCAAGACCGCACCAGAGAAGGTGGCGAGCTTTCTCCTCATGATTGCCCGGAACATCGGCTCCAATGTTGACCCGACGGCTAGCTCGACGTGCTTCGAGCTGCCGATGACGCGTGCCGACATTTCTGATTTCCTTGGAATCACAAACGAGACCGTGAGCCGTCAGCTGACCAGCCTGAGAATGGACGGCGTGATTCGGATCGAGAACAACCGCCGCGTCACCGTGGACAGCATGAGCCGGCTGGAACGGCGCTGCGGCGGCCGAGGCGCTACAGCCGTTTGAATGACGCAGAAGCTGCATGGCCCCGTCACTTACTTCATTCGGGGCAGGGCATGCTCGCGTTGGGCTCAGAAGAAGTCGCGTAGCGACAGCCCGTTCTCCATCCGATCGTATGCGCCAGTTGCGTTTCGGCTCGTCGGCGAAGCATCCACACTTGGCCGAAGTCAATTCGCCTCATCCGCAGGGGAAAATCGCCGTCTCCCCAAGCCATGAATGTCACGACGGCAGCGTAACGCTGGCGCTGGCTGTTCCAAGGCATTGAACGATCGGCGTTCGGTAAGGCACCGACCTGCTTTCCAGCGTCGCAGAAGGTGCGTTCCCCCACACGCCCGCGGTCGCCTCCGCACCCCGGGGCCCGACCGGGGACACCAGGCCCCATCCATAAACGGGCGGCCGGTGGTGCGCTTCCACATTCGATCGTCGCAGTCTGATCGCACCGAACTCGATGCTGCTCGAGCAAAATGGTGCGGCTCTGACATGGATCAGGGCGAGCAGGCGACGGCTGCGCAATAAGGCCCCGCGGTTTGGCATCCGCCAGAATTGGAAATCGGGGCTTGCGATGAAATTCGGCAAAGAAATCGTGCTTCTAAGCCTGTTCGCATTCACGGCTTTGGTGGCGGCTGGCGCTGGGGTGGATGAACCCTTTCGCCAGCACATGTGGGTCTTGTTCTTCGCCTTGGCTGGCTTCACTGCGATCCTACTGCGTAACACTGAGTTCAAGCCTGCCGTTCCGATCGACCCGTCCGCCTACATGGATGGTCCAATCCGCTACGGCGCCATCGCCACCATGTTCTGGGGTGTGGTTGGCATGCTGGTCGGGGTAGTCATCGCGCTGCAGCTTGCCTATCCCGATCTCAACATCCAGCCTTGGTTCAACTTCGGTCGCTTGCGGCCTCTGCACACCTCGGGCGTCGTCTTCGCCTTCGGCGGCAACGCGTTGCTTTGCACGTCTCTCTATGTCGTCCAACGCACCTGCCGCGCTCGGCTGTTCGGTGGCGATCTCGCCTGGTTCGTGTTCTGGGGCTACCAGCTCTTCATCGTCATGGCCGCGACCGGTTATCTGCTCGGCATCACCGAGAGCCGCGAATATGCGGAACCCGAATGGTATGTCGACATCTGGCTGACCATCGTCTGGGTCGCCTACCTGATCCTGTTCCTGGGCACGATCCTGAAGCGCAAGGAACCGCACATCTACGTCGCCAACTGGTTCTACCTTTCCTTCATCGTGACCATCGCGATGCTGCATGTGATCAACAACCTGTCGATGCCGGCCTCCTTTCTCGGCTCCAAGAGCTATTCTGCATTTTCCGGAGTCCAGGACGCCCTGACGCAATGGTGGTACGGCCACAACGCCGTCGGTTTCTTCCTGACCGCCGGCTTCCTCGGCATGATGTATTATTTCGTGCCCAAGCAGGCCAACCGGCCGGTCTATTCCTACCGCCTGTCGATCGTCCATTTCTGGGCAATCATCTTCCTCTACATCTGGGCCGGGCCGCATCACCTGCACTACACCGCTTTGCCCGATTGGGCGCAGACGCTTGGCATGGTGTTCTCGATCATGCTGTGGATGCCGTCATGGGGCGGCATGATCAACGGCCTGATGACGCTGTCGGGCGCCTGGGACAAGCTGCGCACCGATCCCATCATCCGCATGATGGTGATGGCCATCGCCTTCTACGGCATGTCGACCTTCGAAGGCCCGATGATGTCGATCAAGACGGTCAACTCGCTGTCGCATTATACCGACTGGACCATTGGCCACGTCCATTCCGGCGCCCTCGGCTGGGTCGGCATGATCTCGTTTGGCGCAATCTACTTCATGGTGCCGAGACTCTGGAACCGTGAACGCCTCTATTCGCTTAGGCTCGTCACCTGGCATTTCTGGCTGGCGACGCTCGGCATCGTCGTCTACGCCGCGGTGATGTGGGTGTCCGGCATCATGCAGGGCCTGATGTGGCGCGAATACGACGAGCAGGGCTTCCTGGTCTACTCCTTCGCCGAAACCGTGGCCGCTATGCACCCTTATTACATCATGCGCGCCATAGGTGGGGCCATGTACCTCTCCGGCACCCTGATCATGGCCTGGAACATCGCCATGACCATCCTCGGCTACCGGCGCGAGCAGGATCCGATGCCGCGCTCCACCCCCGCCCTCCAGCTTGCGCGATGATGAGACAGAAAATGAGGTTGATGAACAGACACGCGGTTATCGAGAAGAACGCTACACTTCTCCTCCTCGGGTCGCTGCTGGTCGTGACAATCGGCGGCATCGTCGAGATCGCGCCGCTCTTCTATCTCGATAATACGATCGAGAAGGTGGAAGGCATGCGCCCCTACTCGCCGCTCGAACTTGCCGGGCGAAACATCTATGTCCGCGAGGGCTGCTACCTCTGCCACAGCCAGATGATCCGCCCGTTCCGTGACGAGGTCGAGCGCTACGGCCACTACAGCCTGGCGGCCGAGTCGATGTACGACCACCCCTTCCAGTGGGGATCGAAGCGCACCGGACCGGATCTCGCCCGCGTTGGCGACCGGTATTCCAACCTGTGGCACGTGGATCACCTGACAGATCCACGGTCCGTGGTGCCGGAATCGATCATGCCGAGCTATGCCTTCCTGAAGGACAAGCCGATCGGGGTGAAGGACTTCTCGACGCATCTGGTCGCCAACAGGCGCGTCGGCGTCCCTTACTCCGACGACATGATCGCCAACGCCAATGCCGATTTGATGGCGCAGGCTGATCCCAACGCCGACACATCCGGCCTCCAGGCCCGCTACCCCAAGGCCAAGATCGGCGACTTCGACGGCAACCCGCAACAAGTCACCGAAATGGATGCGCTGGTTTCTTATCTCCAGATGCTGGGCACGCTGGTCGATTTCAAGAACTACGATGAGACCGCCGGCTACCGCTGAGGACAATGGCCATGACGTACAATTTCATGCGGGAGTTTGCCGACAGCTGGGGCCTACTTGCCATGGCTCTTTTCTTCATCGGATCCGTTGCCTTTGCAGTTCGTCCCGGAAGCCGCAGGCAAGCCGGCGAAGCAGCTCAAATTCCTCTGAAGGAGGACTGATCATGAGCAGCGATCACATCGACGAGGTTTCCGGCATCTCAACCACCGGTCATGAGTGGGACGGCATCCGGGAGCTCAACAACCCGCTTCCGCGCTGGTGGATCTGGACGTTCTACATCACCATAGTCTGGGCGATCGGCTACACCATCGCCTATCCGGCATGGCCTCTGCTGCACACGGCGACCAAGGGGGTGCTCGGCTACTCCAGCCGCAACGATGTCGGGAACGAGTTGTCCGCGGCTGAAGCGGCCAAGGGCAAATATGTCGCCGCGATAGAAGCGAAAAGTGTTTCGGAGATCGCGGCGGACGACACGCTGCGCGAATTCGCCGTCGCCGCCGGCGGTGCCGCGTTCAAGCTCAATTGCGTGCAGTGCCATGGTTCCGGCGCCCAGGGCTCCAAGGGCTTCCCCAACCTTAACGACGACGACTGGCTGTGGGGCGGCAAGGCGGACCAGATTCAGCAGACGATCACCCATGGCATTCGCTTCGCCTCCGATCCGGATACGCGCCTGTCGGAAATGCCCGCTTTTGCCGACATCATCACCGCCGACCAGATCAAACAGGTCAGCGCCTACGTCGCCAGTCTGTCGGGGGCCGTCGTCAATCAAGCATTGGTCGCGCCGGGCGCAAAGGTCTTTGCCGAAAACTGCGTGGCCTGTCATGGCGACAATGCAAAAGGCAACAAGGAACTCGGCGCTCCAGATCTGACCAACGCCATCTGGCTCTACGGGTCAGGCGAAGCGGCCATCGCCGCCCAGGTAACCGCACCGAAACACGGCGTGATGCCGGCTTGGGGCGCGCGCCTCGGCGAGATCAAGGTCAAGGAACTGGCGGTCTACATCCATTCGCTTGGCGGCGGAGAATAGGAAAGAAGCCTATTCTCGTCCTCCCCCTCCCGCCAAGCGACGAGGCCCGGCGCAAGCCGGGCCTCGGCATCATCCAGAACCGATGAGTCGGCTTCCGGCGAAATCGTCGCTGGTGACTGGAGCTTCTCGTGCTCGATAACATGCAAATAGAACGGATCGAACCCACGACGGTCAACTCCGCCCAGGTGCGCCAGCCAATGTATGCCGCGCGCAGGAAGATCTTCCCGAAGCGGGCGTCGGGCAGCTTTCGCCGATTCAAATGGATCGTGATGGCGATCACGCTCGGCATCTACTGTCTCACGCCGTGGCTGCGCTGGGACCGCGGCCCGTTTGCCCCCGACCAGGCGGTGCTGCTCGATGTCGCCAACCGGCGCTTCTATTTCTTCTTCATCGAGATATGGCCCCAGGAATTCTACTATGTCGCCGGCCTTCTGGTCATGGCCGGCGTCGGTCTTTTCCTGATCACATCGACTGTTGGCCGTGCCTGGTGTGGCTACACATGCCCACAGACCGTATGGGTCGATCTGTTCCTGGTCGTCGAGCGCGCGATCGAGGGCGACCGCAACGCACGCATCAAGCTGGATGCCGGTCCCTGGACCACTCGTAAGCTTGTGCTGCGGGCATCGAAACACGTCATCTGGCTGGTCATAGGCGCAGCGACTGGTGGCGCATGGATCTTCTATTTCGCCGATGCGCCGACGCTGCTCGGCGAACTCTTCACCGGCACGGCAGCGCCTGTCGCCTACATCACCGTCGCGGTCCTGACGGCGACGACCTACACGTTTGGCGGGCTGATGCGCGAACAGGTCTGCACCTATATGTGCCCATGGCCGCGCATCCAGGCAGCCATGCTCGACGAGAGCTCGCTCACTGTCACCTACAATGACTGGCGCGGCGAACCGCGCACGCGTCACGCCAAGAAGGTTCTTGCCGCAGGGCATCCCGTCGGCGATTGCGTCGACTGCAATGCCTGTGTCGCCGTCTGTCCGATGGGGATCGACATACGCGACGGTCAGCAACTCGAATGCATCACCTGCGCGCTCTGCATCGATGCCTGTGACGGCGTCATGGACAAGCTCGGCAAGGAGCGTGGGCTGATCTCCTACGCGACGCTCTCCGACTACAACGCCAACATGATCCTGGCAACCGCCGGCGGTGCCAGCTCGGTCAATCCATCACTGGTCAGGACGGATGACGGCGTGTTTTCGGACAGGGTCGCGCATTTCCATATCAGCAAGATCTTTCGGCCACGAACCTATGTCTACATGGCCATGTGGTCGCTGATCGGGCTGGGCCTGCTCTTTTCGCTGCTGACCCGCGACCGGCTCGAGATCAATGTCCTGCACGACCGCAACCCGCAATTCGTGACGCTCTCCGACGGCTCGATCCGCAATGGCTATACCGTCAAGCTCTTGAACATGATCCCCGAACCGAGAACGATTATCGTCACCCTCGGGGGTTTGCCAGGCGCGGAGATGAGCATCGTTGGCGTCGATCTCCCCGCCGATCGCTCCTTTGCAGTCCAGGTCGAACCCGACCGGCTGAAGATGTTGAAGGTTTTCGTGCGCCTGCCCGCCGACCAGATTCATCGCCAGGCGCAGACCTTCACATTCCGGGTCGAAGACAAGGTCAGCTTCGAGTCCAACGAATACACCGCCACCTTCAACTCGCCGGAGATCGCCAGATGAACGCCACCACGCGAAACCCCCGCGAGTTCACCGGCAGGCACATGTTGGCCACGATCCTTGCCTTTTTCGGCGTGGTCATCGCGGTCAATCTGACGATGGCGACGCTTGCCAACACAAGCTGGACCGGCCTTGTCGTCGAAAATACCTATGTGGCGAGCCAACAATTCAACAAGAAGGCCGAGGAAGGCCGTGCGCAGGCAGCGCTTGGCTGGACCGGCCAGTTGACCATCGCATGGGGCGAAGTCCGCTATTGCATCATCGACGCCGCGGGCAAACCGGTTTCCCTGCATGGCGTGAAGGTGCTGTTTCGCCATCCGGCTTACGAGAAAGAGGATGAGTCCGTCACGCTCGCCCTGGTCTCTGGCCAGGAGTTTGCAGCACAACACGTGCCAAGGGATGGTGTCTGGATCATCGAAATAGACGCCGATGCCGGCCTGGCAAGACCTTATCGCGACGTGCGCAGGGTCATGATTTCCAATGGAGCGCTAAAATGAGCTGCTGTGCACCGGGCGCGGAAGTCGCGCTGGATCTTGTCAGCGCCACTTCAGTTCTGCCGTCCAGCCAGGAGGTCAGGCTGGCCAGCCGATCGCTTGGCGACGATCTTCATCAGACCGACCTTTCGGTGCCGACCGTTCATTGCGGCGCCTGCATCCAGACGATCGAGACGGCCTTGGGAAAACTCGGTCACGTCGAGGCAGCTCGCGTGAACCTGTCAACCAAGCGGGTCTCAGTCCGCTGGCGCGGCGACGAGGCTCCACCTTTGGTCGCTGTGCTCGGCCGGCTCGGCTATCAGGCGCATTTGTTCGAAGCCGAGATTGATGCAAAGGACAAGATGCTTTCGGAGCTTATCCGCGCCGTCGCTGTTGCCGGCTTTGCTGCGGGCAACATCATGCTGCTCTCGGTGTCGGTCTGGTCCGGCGCCGAGGGCGCCACCCGCGACCTGTTCCACTGGGTCTCGGCTCTGATCGCCATTCCTGCGCTGGCCTTCGCCGGCGGGATCTTCTTCAAGTCGGCGTGGAATGCGCTGCGCCACGGCCACATGAACATGGACGTGCCGATAGCCGTCGGCGTGTCACTGGCCTACGCTATGAGCCTCTATGAGACGATCACCCATGGCGACCACGCCTATTTCGACGCGTCGGTATCGCTGCTGTTCTTCCTGTTGATCGGCCGCACGCTCGATCACGTGATGCGCGAGCGCGCCCGCACCGCGGTGAAGAGTCTGTCGCAGTTGGCCGCGCGCGGCGCCATGGTGTTGCGCGGCGACGGCGCACGCGACTATTTGCCGGTTGGCGAGATCGAACCAGGGATGCAGTTGCTTATTGCAGCCGGCGAAAGAATCCCCGTCGACGGCAGGATTGCGCGCGGGACATCCGACGTCGACTGCTCCCTGGTCTCCGGCGAGAGCACGCCCAGAAGCGTGGCGCCAGAAGATACCGTGCAGGCCGGCGTGCTCAACCTTACCGGTCCGCTGACGATCGAGGCCACAGCCGCCGCGAAGGATTCGTTCCTGGCAGAAATGGTTCGGCTGATGGAAGCCGCGGAGGGCGGTCGCGCCCGCTATCGCCGTATCGCCGACCGCGTGTCGGCACTCTACGCGCCCGTGGTTCATCTCACCGCCTTGGCAACCTTCCTGGGCTGGATGGCGGCGACCGGCGACTGGCACCGGGCGATGACGATTGCCATCGCTGTTCTCATCATCACATGCCCCTGCGCGCTTGGCCTCGCCGTCCCAATCGTTCAGGTGGTCGCCGCGCGGCGCCTGTTTGAGAACGGCATCATGGTCAAGGACGGCTCGGCCATGGAGCGCCTGGCAACGATCGATACAGCCGTGTTCGACAAGACCGGCACGCTCACGCTTGGCCAGCCCAGGCTCGTCAACACGTCGTCGATCGATCCCGCCATGCTGGCAATCGCTGCCGACTTGGCCGCGCATTCGCGTCATCCATATTCAAAGGCCATTGCCGGCTTTGCCGTCAGCAGCAGCCAGCACAAATTCGATGCGGTGACCGAGCACCCGGGTTTCGGGATCGAAGCCACCGCCGCCGGTATCACCTGGCGGCTGGGTCGACGCGGATGGGCTGGCTGGAAGGCGCGAACCGGCGGCGAAGGCAAACATGGCTACGGCGGAACAGTGCTGACGAAAAACGGCATGATTGTCGCATCCTTCGTTTTCGAAGATGCGCTACGCCTCGACACCAGGGCAGCGATCGATCAACTGCGCAACGCTGGTATGTGCGTGGAAATGCTGTCAGGCGATACCGCGAAAGCCTGCGCCGAGGTTGCGGACGAGCTTGGTGTCGATGACTTCGTTCCCTGCCTGCTACCGTCCGGCAAGGTTGAACGCATCGAGAGCCTGGCGAGAGACGGGCACAAGGTTTTGATGGTTGGCGACGGGCTCAACGACACACCGGCGCTGAGCGCCGCGCATGTCTCGATCGCACCCGCCACGGCCGCCGACATTGGCCGCAATGCAGCCGACTTCGTTTTTCTGCGCGAAAGCCTCTTGGCGATCCCGCTGGCGCTGGACGTGTCGCGCAAGGCGGGAAGCCTGATCCGACAGAACATAACAATTGCGATCGTTTACAATGCTGTGGCCGTGCCGATCGCCATTCTGGGCCATGTTACGCCTCTGATCGCGGCGGTCGCGATGTCTGCCTCGTCATTGCTCGTGATTGGAAATGCCATGCGTCTGCAAGGCCTCGCAACGGGTGCGCCGTCCGAAACTGCGCGGCAGGACAGGCCCGCGCGGGCCGGCACCTTGGTCCGATCCTCATGACGACGCTCGCCTATCTCATTCCGGTGGCGCTGTTCCTTGGCGCACTCGGCCTGTCCGGCTTCCTGTGGGCGTTGAGAAGCGGCCAGTACGATGATCTCGATGGCGCTGCGGAGCGCATTCTAATCGACCGCGACGACGGCGCGGAGAATGCTCCTCGCTCCAAGTGACTCAGATCAACGCGCCGCGGGTCGGGATGTCCTATCGTCGTCACGAAAGATCAGGAGGGTGAGGATGCAAGCCGAATCCATAATGACAAAGCCAGTCATCACGACGCATGCGAACGCGACGATAGCCGAAGCGGTCGAGCTCATGCTTTCAAACAAGGTCAGCTGCCTGCCGGTAGCAGACAGCGACGGCACCCTGGTTGGTATTGTAAGCAAAAGCGACTTCTTGCGCCGAGAAGAACTTGGGACCCAGCGTGTGCGTCCGCGCTGGCTGGAGTTTGATCTTGGCCCGGGCACAGTCGCCAATGACTATGCGCGCTCGAACGGACGGATCATCCATCAGGTGATGACCACAGCCGTCATCTCGGCGCCTCCTGGCGCCTCGATTGCAGATATTGTCGACCTGATGATGCAACATCGCATCAACAATGTTCCGATTGTCGATCGGGACAGGGTCATCGGCATCATCACGCGAACTGATTTGCTGCTTGTCCTGATCCGCGCCATGCCGAAACAGGGAACCACGCCACCCGATGACGACCTGATCCGCAACGCGATACTTGCCGAACTGCAGTCACAAACCTGGAGCGGTGGTGACTTGATCGATGTGAGGGTCAGCGACGGCCTTGTCGAACTGAAGGGGGCGATTGTCGACGAGCGTCAGCGGAAAGCAGCGATCGTTGCGGCTGAGAAGGTTGCCGGCGTCGGGCAAGTCAAGGACGGCCTCCTCCTCAGTACGGATCCGTTCGGTGACGGTTTCGAAGCTGCGGAAAAAGCGGGGACGCCAAGCAGAGTCCCTTTGGTTCTGCTCCCTTCCCACATCACTTGGACATGAGGCCGTCGGCGAGTTCCTTCGGCGTCTAGCGCCCGTCATGGTCGGAGAGCACGCTGTCGGCAGCAAGACGCCCGTCCTGACGGAATGCGATGGCCGCTGCCTGTTTTGGTGGGGCTTGACCGGGGCTTCCTGTGGATCTTGAAGAGCGGCCAATACGAAGATCTCGACGGCTCCGCCCAGCGGATCCTTATCGATCGGGAAGAGCCGCGAGGCTGAACCGGTTGGCGGCGCCCAACGACTGTGCGGATGCTGGTCGTCATCGACCGAATTTTTAGCTGGCGATCGCCCGCGTTATGATGATATCGGCGCGCGTGCGAAGAACGGATCAGCCACAATACGTTGCCGAACCTTTGGCCAGGAGGGGCACGCGATTGGGAAGCCGACCATTCAGAATGCCTAGACATCCAACGTTTTCGCGGCAATCGACCACTCGACCGTGAACCCGCCGTTGCCGGGTTATCGAGCCTGGTTGATCCAGATCAGTGTTATCTCTTCGTCGGCGTGGTTTCATTGACCGGGCTTCCAACGAGAACGCATGTCTATCGACGATGGGGAGATGAGCGGCAACCGTGGGTGATTGCGATGCTTCAAGAGCGCTTCGTATCGCAGATAGCCGCCATGGCCGCACGCTGATGGCCGGCTCTGTCGAGACATTCGACATAATTGTCGTCGGAGCTGGGCCGGTCGGACTTGCCTTCGCAGCATCGCTCGCCCGGAGCCGACTCAAGGTGGCAGTGGTTGAACGGCAGTCGCTCGATAGCCTGGCGAATCCGGCTTTCGACGGTCGCGAGATCGCGCTGACCCACGCATCAGTGAGAATCCTTCGCGAACTCGGCGCCTGGGATGCCATCCCCGCATCGGACAAATCACCGCTTCATGGCGCGCGCGTGCTCAACGGATCGAGCCCTTTCGCCCTGTGCTTCGATACTCCCAGCGGATCTGGGGAACCACTCGGATTTCTGGTCCCAAATTGTCGGATCCGCGATGCCCTGTTCAAAGTTGTCTGCTTCCAGGATCATGCCCGGCTGCTGTGCGGCAACTCGGTCGTCAATGCAACAACCAGCGACGACGAGGCGGTCATAGCGCTTTCTGATGGCAGGCAATTGGCCGCTCGGCTGCTCGTCGCAGCGGATTCGCGTTTGTCCGCGATGCGCGACCTGCTCGGCATTGGCGCCAACATCCATCCGCTTGGCCACTCCATGCTGATTTGCCGAGTGAGGCATGAGCGCTTCCATCACCAGATCGCGGTCGAATGGTTCGATCACCATCAGACCATAGCGATGTTGCCGCTCATGGAAGGCGTGTCGTCGCTGCTTCTGACTTTGCGCTCAATCGAGGCCGATAGACTGTCTGTTCTCGATGACGAATTGTTCCTCATGGAATTGATGAACCGGTGTCGAGGACGCCTCGGGCAGATGACCCTGGCAAGCACCCGCCATGCCTATCCGCTGGTCACGACCTGGGCGCACAAGTTCTCGGCACCGAGTGCGGCACTGATAGGAGACGCTGCCATCGGCATGCACCCGGTGACCGCGCATGGCTTCAACATCGGCCTCAGCGGCCAGAAGCAACTCGCTCATAAAATACTGACAGCATGTCGCGCCCGCCGCGACATTGCCGATCCCGACATGCTCGGCAGATACGAAAACCGGCTGCGGCTGTCGGCGGCGCCGCTCTATCATGCCACCAACATGCTTGTCGGTCTTTACTCAAGCGAGCACCCGGCGGCACGGCTTGCAAGACATGCTGGGCTCCGCTTTGCCCAACATCTTCCCTTTGTCCGCCATGGCATTTCGGCCATGCTCAGGCGGTGAATCGCACAGAGCGCTACCGCTCTGGAGCGCTGTCTCGGCACGGCTTCTTTGTCTTGCTGGCTCGCGGCGTCGCGGGCAAGGCTGCTTCCTGGTGACGTTGCCGATCATGGCATGATTCGGATCAAGGCACGCGCGCGGGCGAAACCTTGATGATTCGGCAATGCTAAGCCAAAGGTGTGACCCGAAGCATGGTGAGCGCACTGGGTACCCTCGCTGGGTAGTTAACCCGTCCTTCAGTGGGCTTGCATAGGTTTGGTCCTCGCGAACAATGACGGAAGCAAACTGGTCCATTCATGGCACCCCTAAAGAAAGAAGAATCGCTGGAGGCCAAAATCCGTCAGGATCAGCTTGCTGACCTGAGGGCCGGGCTCTTCGTGTCGATGCCGATAAGCGCGATCCTGTCAGGCCTGATTTGCGGGGTGCAGGCCCTTTCTGGCGGCGGCTTTGCCGCTGCAAGCTGGTTCCTGGTCGTCAATGCGCTAAATGCCGCCCGGCTTGCACTCGCGCGTTTTCAGCTAAAGGAAACGGGGCGCCATCAGGATTTGCTTGGCGTTTTGCCGCGCCTTCGCATGTTTGGCGTCCTTGCCCTTCTGGCAGGGTTTGCCTGGTCCTTCCCGGCCGTGCTGACTGTTGGATACACAACACCACAAGCACCGATGCATCTGGTCATACTGGCGGGCATTTCAGCTGGTGCGGTTACATATGGCAGTTCGTATGCCGCTGCGGCGACCAGCTTCATCACACCTCCACTCCTCATCACGGTGGCGTGCCTTTTGGCGAAAGGCAATTTTGAACGCTACATTCTGGCTTTTACCGTTCTGCTCTTCATGGGCGGCTTGGTCCGCGCTTCGTTTGTTGGGCAGGCGCGCTTCCGCGAAGCAAGCCGCCTGAGACATGAGGCAGAGCGACTTGCGTCGGAAATGGAGCGCAACTCCAGGGAGGACCATTTGACCGCCCTTCTCAACAGGCGGGGCCTTGAACACGCCATCGGTCGGTTCAAGACCGCGGATGGCCCCTTCGTGGCAATGCTGATTGATCTGGACGGCTTTAAATCTGTCAACGACACCTACGGTCACAGGACCGGTGATGAACTGCTTGTCATGATCGCCCGCCGCATAGAGCAGGAAGCACCGGAAGGCTCAACGCTCGCTCGTATCGGCGGCGATGAATTCGTGCTGGTTTTTCCCTCAACGAGAGCTTCGCTTTCTGCCAGTGATCTCGCCTCCAATATCATAG
Source organism: Mesorhizobium sp. M0016 (assembly GCF_040324035.1). Taxonomy (NCBI): domain Bacteria; kingdom Pseudomonadati; phylum Pseudomonadota; class Alphaproteobacteria; order Hyphomicrobiales; family Phyllobacteriaceae; genus Mesorhizobium; species Mesorhizobium sp. M0016. The sequence continues at coordinate 64,811 of NZ_JAMYVM010000018.1, forward strand.
CCAAAATTGCTCGCCCCTATATCGGGGTCGCGTCCGTGCGCGTCGGGGCATCGATAGGGATATACTTGGCGCAGACGTCGAGCCTGACTGAAATGCTGTTGCGGGCCGATATCGCCCTTTATACGGCCAAGCGCCATGGCAGGAACGGATTTTGCCTGTTCGATGCCGAACTCGACCGGGAACTCCAACGCCGCCAGTCCATCGAACGGGACCTTCATTCGGCGATAAAGACGGGAAGATTGCAACCTTGGTTCCAGCCGATCGTGAAACTCGACACCGAGGCCGTGGTCGGTTTTGAAGCCTTGCTGAGATGGTCCCATCCGACACATGGTGCCATCTCTCCACCCGAAATCATCACAGCCGCACGCGAAACCGGAATGCTTCAGCTGCTGACGCAAACCGTATTCGCCGACTGTTGTGCTTTTATCGACGGCTTGGTGAAAGCTGACCGTCGTAACATTCGTGTGGCGATGAATGTTTCCCCGCGCGAACTGGAAGCCGGCGATATCGACGACATGGTTCTGGATGGTCTGGCGGCAAGAGGCCTGCCTGCGACGATGTTCGAAATCGAGATTACCGAAGAATCGCCGGTGGACCCGGACAGAGTGGATGAAAAGCTCGGACGGCTTTCGCATGCCGGTATTTCCATCGCGCTCGACGACTTCGGCACCGGCTTTTCTACCTTGGCATCTCTCAAGGACCGTCGGATACGCAAGGTGAAAATAGACCAGGGCTTCATTCGCGGCTTGGCCAAGTCCCGAGAGGACCGACTGCTTGTCAAATCGGTCATCGAACTCGGTGACATGCTCGGGATCGAGGTCATGGCCGAGGGCGTCGAAACAGAGGCGGATCGGCAAACCCTGCACAAGCTTGGCTGCCGAACCGCTCAAGGCTTCCTCTTCTCCAAGGCTGTGCCTTTGATGCAAGCACTGGAAATGGCAGTCAAACAGCACGCGAACCAGTTGTGACCGCTCCCGCAGCGCCGGCTGTCGCGGCCGTGCGCCGCCGAATTTGGCTACAGAGACTTGCCTGCTCGAAACACGTGGCAGTGGGCGCTGTGCATCAGCCGGCGAACAGTTCCTTGTAGCCGGTCGTCACCATCCAGTTCGCACGGTCGATATGCTGCGAAGAGCTTTGCGGGCGCGGACCGGGTCAATGGACGGGTCTATGCCGAGAATGCGCTCGGCCATCTCCTTTTCGCTGGCATTGTCGGCGCAGGCATCCAGGATCCGCAGGTAGATCGTGAAATGCTCCCTGTCGTAGCTCGTGAGGTTCTCCGACCAGGGGACTTCATCGCTCAAAGTTGAGCTTCGCGTCTCATCTGTTCCCATTGGTCCATTCATGCCTGCGGATCTCGCCTGTGAGCGCACGCAGTATATCCCAAACTGGGATAATCCGAAACCGGGATTAGTCGCTGATCCGGTCTTTACCCGACCGGTTCGCCTCCATGCCTAAATCCCTTCGATCGCCCCGCCACCAGCGGTTCCTGGCCCGGCTGGTTTTGCTGCGCAAGACCAAAGGCCTGACCCAGAAGCAGCTGGCTGACAAGCTTGGTCGTCCCCAATCCTTCGTGGCCAAGTACGAGGGCGCAGAGCGGCGTCTCGACGTCATCGAGTTTCTCGACATAACTGCGGCCCTTGACGCTGATCCGTGCGAGATTCTGTCCAGCCTCCGGTCCTAGCGGGCGCCCGCGCGCCTGACGACGCGCATCAGGCGCTCGTGAACCGAGCCCGCTTTTCTTCGGCAAGCTCAGGCGGTCTCGGCCATTCGGCTTCGCCCCTTGGCGTGGGCAGCCCTTCGGGCTGAGACGGCCGCCGCCCTTGCGGGCGGCGCGGTTTGTCGGTTGGCCTTTCCCGGTGGGCGCGGGGTGGGCGGCACTCCCTTCTAGGCCCGCCGCGGCAGCCCGCAACCCTTCGCGTGCCGCTCAGGGTCCTCCTCTTCGTTCCGGTCCTTCGGATGCGGTCCGCCTACCACGGCGGGCCTTTCCGGTCGCGACTCGCCGCCCACCCCGCTTCCGGGGAAAGGCGCGGCGATTGGTGAGCGGAGGATAACACATGCGTGCAAACAGCAAGCGTACCACCAGCACAGAGGCTGGCGCAGGCAAGGGCAGGCGCCCGGGCGCCAGCGTCTATCGGGAGATCACCGACCGCATCATTGCCGAGCTGGAGCGCGGTACCGTGCCATGGGTCAAGCCATGGGGCAGCGCAAAAGCAGGCCTTGGCCTGCCGAGGAATGCGTCCACGGGGCGCACCTATTCCGGCATCAATATCCTCATCCTGTGGGGCGCCGTCATCGAGCGCAGCTATCCCAGCCAGAACTGGCTGACCTTCCGGCAGGCGCTTGCCCTTGGCGGCAACGTCAGGAAGGGCGAGCGCGGCACGACCATCGTGCATGCCGACCGCTTTGTCCCCAAGGACGAGAAGGAGCGCGCACGCCACGAGGGCGATGAACCACTGGCGGTCCTTTTTTTGAAGCGCTTCACGGTCTTCAATGTCGCGCAGTGCGAAAATCTTCCGGAAGAGCTCCATGCCGCCGCCGAGCCGCTGCCTCAGTGCGAGATCGTGCCGCAGGCCGAGACGCTCATTCGCGCCAGCGGTGCGGATTTCAGGGTCGGCGGCGATCGCGCTTTCTACATGCCGGGCAGCGACCACATTCAGGTGCCGCCGCAGCCGGCGTTCCATCAGCAGATCGACTATTACCGAACCTGCTTTCACGAGCTTGGCCACTGGACCGGCCACCCGACGCGGCTTGCTCGCGACCTCTCCGGCTCGTTCGGCTCCAAGGCCTACGCGCGTGAAGAATTGGTCGCCGAAATCACTGCCGCCTTCGTCTGCGGCAATCTCGGCATCGAGCCGACCGTGCGTCACGCCGATTACATCGGCTCATGGCTGAAGGTGCTGCGCGAGGACAACCGCGCCATCTTCCGTGCCGCCAGCCTCGCCTCGAAGGCCGCCGATTTCCTGCTTGGCCTTCAGGCCGATGCCGAAGGCGAGGCGCAAGAAGGGATTGCGGCATGACGATGCGCGATCCTCAACTGGCCGCGACCGAGCCGACGCCGCAAAGGAGCAGATGCTCATTCCCGGCGTCCAGCCCATCACCACGCGGGCAAACCCTCCTGATGGATGCGCCGATGTGTCCGCGCGCGGCGCAAAGCTGCTCGAAGTCGGCCTCTTAATGGTGAGGCGGATCAGAGGAAGGTCCAGGGAGCCTTTCTCCCGCCGGACGCAAGAAATCAACGCGACCCGTTCTGACAAGGAGTCTTTCCATGATCCTGATCACCAATCCACTGCGCGCACGACTGCTCGCCCATGGCGCCGCCGGCGCCGACATCGACCATTTTCCCGTTGTGAAACTATTTAATCCGACAGGTGCCGCGACCTGGCTTCTGAGCGAACTCGACGCCGATGGCGACACGCTGTTCGGTCTTTGCGATCTCGGCTTCGGCTTCCCCGAACTTGGCAGCGTCAGTCTGGCCGAGCTTGCATCCGTAAAAGGTCCGCTTGGCCTCGGCATAGAGCGCGACCTGCATTCCAAGCGCGCTTTCCGCTCTCCGTCTATGCCGAAGCCGCCCGCATTTGCGGCCACGTCAGCGAGGCCGAGCGACTGCTGCGGCAAGCAGCAGACGCCCTATCAAAGCCCCATTCCGAGCTTCCGCCCGACACGGCGGAACAGCAGCGCCGATAGGCGCAAAAACCGTCCCGCCGCGCCGGCCTTCGGCCTCTGCGGCGGGGACAACCTTAACCAAAGCAAAAGGAGAGTAACCATGCAGCTTGCCCACATTCCCTTGGATCAGCTCAACATTTCCGCGCTCAACATGCGCCATGGAAAACGCGCGCCCGACATATCCGACATCCTGCCCTCCGTGCGTGCGCGCGGCGTGCTGGTGCCACTCCTTGTGCGGCCGAACGGCCAGCCGGAAACCTTCGAGATCGTCGCCGGCAGGAGGCGCTATTTCGCCGCGAAATCGCTTGCCGACGAGCGCGGCGAAGGCGATCCCTTGCCCTGCGCCATCATGGAGGACGGTGACGACGCCGATGCGCTGGAAGCTTCGCTGATCGAAAACCTCGCCCGCCTCGATCCTGACGAAGTATCGCAATGGGAGACGTTTTCGCGGCTTGTCAGGCAAGGCCGCACCGTTCCCGACATCGCTGTGACCTTCGGCATCACTGATCTCAAGGTCAAACGCATTCTGGCGCTTGGCGACCTCTTGCCCAAAATCCGCGAAGCCTATCGGCGCGAGGAGATCGATACCGAGACGGTGCGCCATCTCACCATGGCTTCCAAGGCGCAGCAGAAGGACTGGCTGGCACTCTGTGCCGATCCCGATCAATACGCGCCGCGTGGCTATCAATTGAAGCAATGGCTGTTCGGCGGCCAGTCGATTTCCACCAAGGTGGCGCTGTTTGCCATCGAGGAGTATCCCGGCCTGATCACCTCGGACCTGTTCGGCGAGGACAGCTATTTCGCCGATGCCGACCTGTTCTGGCAAAAGCAGAACGAAGCGATTGCCACCAAACGCGACACCTATCTCAACGAGGGCTGGAGCGAGGTTGTGCTGCTGGAACCGGGCCAGTATTTCCACGCATGGGACCACGAGAAGACCCCGAAGAAGAAGGGCGGCAAGATCGTCATCACTGTCTCGCATCGCGGCGAGGTCGAGTGTCACGAGGGCTGGCTGTCACGCAAGGAAGCCCGCCGCGCCCGCGAGGGCGGCGAGCAAGAAGAAACAGCCGCCAAGCTGCCGCGCCCCGAAGTCACCGGCCCGATGCAGAACTATATCGATCTGCATCGCCATGCCGCCGTGCGCGCGGCCATGCTCGACCATCCCGCCGTGGCGCTGCGCCTCGTGGTGGCGCACGCCATCACCGGTTCGGGCCTGTGGCAGGTGCGGCCCGAGCCGCAGCGCGCAGCCAACGAGACGGTGACTGCCAGCCTTGCCGGCTGCAAGGCTGAAGCCGCATTCGGCAAAAAGCGGCGCGAGGTATTGGCCCTGCTCGGATCACCGGATGAGGATAGCTTGGTCGCCGGCGGCAATGGCGACGCCGTTGCTATCGCCGGCGTGTTCGCGCGCCTCTTGGCGCTCTGCGACGACGATGTCATGCGCGTTCTCACCCTTGTCATGGCCGAGACGCTTGCAGCCGGCAGCGCCGTCATCGAGGCGCTCGGCAACCAACTGAACGTCGACATGGGCATATGGTGGCAACCGGACGATGCCTTCTTCGACCTCTTGCGCGACAAGGAAATCGCCAATTCGATGCTGGCCGACGTCGGCGGCAAGCTGGTCGCGGACGGCAATGTCGCCGAGAAGGTCAAGACGCAAAAGAACATCATCCGCGACTTCCTGGCGGGCGAGAATGGCCGCCCCAGGGTCGAGACCTGGCTGCCGCGCTGGATGAAATTCCCGGCCGAAAGCTACACCAGCCGCGGCGGCTTCCGCACCGCCGATCAGTGGACACAGGTGCAGCCGCTGTTCGTGCGCGAATAGTCGATCAGGGCCCGAGCGGCGGTTCTCTCGATTACCGCCGCTCAGGTCGCGCGCGCCGCTACGGGCCACGCCGGCTGCCGATTGGGCGTCTTGTCGAGCCAGTGCCGCGCGCGAGAAATTCCGACGCCAGTTCGCCCCATTTCGGCCGCCCCGCACCGCGCCGGGTTGCTTGCTGAGGCGCCAAAGGCGCATGGGGCCAATTGTCCGATCCGGTTGCCGACAGAGCCCGCGCAGCCGGCGCTCTGCATTGCCGCCGGCTTCTTGTGTCACCGATCGCGCCACCTGTCTCCATTGTGTCTCAGGGACCATTCCCCTGCGGCTGGCTTGTCGACCTATGGGTGGATCCGGCCCGCCCGAAACCCTCGCCGGCAGCTTTTTTCCCCGCCGCCTGCGGCGGCTTCCTCGCGCCGCTTCGCTTCAAAAAAGCTGCCCGCGCGGGTCCTCCGCTATCGCTGCGGCCGTCCCGGTTCCGGCGGTCCGGACGCGCCCATCACGGTCCGCCATCGCAGGGGAATGGTCCCCTGCGAGCACCAAGAGGAGACTGGAAATGACCGCGATCGGATACGTCACCAAACAGGAAAACGGCGGCTACAAGGGCCAGCTCAAGACGCTCAGCGTCCGCGCCGACATCGATATCGTGCCCAATCAGGCAAAGAGCGCCGACACCCATCCCGACTTCCGGGTGCTGACGCAAGGGGTCGAAGTGGGTGCGGGCTGGATCCGCACCGGCGAGACCTCCGGCAAGGACTATGTGAGCCTGTCGATTGCCGCCCCCGAGTTTGGCCCCCGCAAGCTCTACGCCAATCTCGGCCGCGCCGCCGGCCAGGATGACGACGACACTTACGCCATCATCTGGAACCCGGTCGACTGACCGGCCGATCCGGAAAGCCCCGCGCCGCCACCGGCGCGGGGGCCTCTCTCAGGACCCGTGAGGCCGCCGAAGGGGGCGGCGAAAACTCGCCCCCCCACTCTTCGCCCGTCCCCAAAACGATCTCGCTCGCCGATCCTCGCCTTCGCTTGTCCGTAGCGAAACGAGGATCATCATGGACGACGAAAACGAACGCGCAGCCCGCGCCAAGAAGGGCAGTCCGTTTCTCAATACCGCGCAGGCGGCCTTCTATATCGGGCTGTCCCAGCGCACGCTGGAGAAGATGCGCCTCAAAGGCGGCGGCCCGCAATTCCGCAAGCACGGCCGCTATGTCCGCTATCACATCGACGAACTCGACGATTGGTCGAAGGGGCACGCGCAGGAGACCGGGCCCGAGGACGGCGGGCACGATTCCGGCTCGGCCGGCGAGGGAGGCCGCTCATGAGCCGGCGTCCCACCATCCATCTGATCGGCAGCCATCTGCGGCGCATTCGGGCGCGCAAGACGATCGCCGTGGCCACGATGGGCCTTGCCCTGATCGGCTTCGCCGCCTTCGGCAAACCATCGCCCTGGCTGGTCTGGAACGCCACGGCGAGTGCGCCGGTCGGCCTCTATCGCGTCGCGTCCGGATCGCCGGCTCTTGGTGATCTCGTACTCGTCCGCCCGCCAAAACCGGTCGTCGATCTGGCCGCCGAACGCTTCTATCTGCCCAGCAACGTGCCGCTGGTCAAGCACCTTGCCGCGCTGGCTGGCGAGCATGTCTGCGCCTTCGGCGACGCCATCATCATCGGCGGCGAGATTGTCGCGCGCCGGCTTGCAACCGACACGCAGCACCGTCCGCTGCCTTGGTGGAATGCCTGCCGAAAGCTCGCCGATGCCGAGGTTTTCCTACTCGGCAGCGATAAAAATCGCTCGTTCGACAGCCGCTATTTCGGGCCGGTGCCGACCGAAAATATCATCGGGAGGCTCGTGCCGCTATGGACCGAGTGACCCTCCTGATGCTGGGCATGGTGTCTCTCGCACCATGCTACTGTTCCGCCGCGACCAACACGAAGCCGGTCGTCATCTCCCATAGTCCGCAGCTTGCAAGATGGCAGCCCTTGGTAGCCGAAGCAAGCCGGCGTTTCAGCATTCCACAAACCTGGATTTATGCCGTCATGGATGCCGAAAGCCGGGGGCAGACGACGCTCAATGGGCGGCCTGTCACGTCGAGCGCCGGCGCCATTGGCCTCATGCAGGTGATGCCAGGCACCTACGAGGAATTGCGCGTAGAGCTTGGCCTGGGAGCCGCCCCGCACGACCCTCGCGACAACATTCTGGCAGGCACTGCCTATCTGCGCGCCATGTATGACCGCTTCGGATTTCCAGGCCTGTTTGCAGCCTATAACGCCGGGCCGGAGCGCTACGAACAGCATTTGCAGCGTGGGCGGCCACTGCCCAGCGAGACGGTTTCGTATCTGGAAGAGGTCAAGGCGGCGGGCATTTCGGCCGCCGATATGGACGCGCTCACCGACAAATCCCGTTCCAAAACCGCGCCGGGAATCCCGTCCGGGCAGTCGCTGTTTTTCCTCCGAAACGGTGTTTCCGTGACCGGCCCGAATGGCCAACTCCTGGTGCCGCTCGGATCGGAGCGAGCAAGGTCAGGCCGGCCGGATCGCAGGTGAGGGCAGCGGCTACCGTGGTTCGGGCGGGGGGCAGGGAGGCAGGTCCGCGAAAGGCAAGATAAAGGCATCGCCTCCTGGAGGCGGCGAAGTGTTTGTCTGCACATCGTTTTCCCAGGAGGTTGCCTGCGGGTCCAGGAGGGTCTGGCGCGCAAGCCTCTGATTTTGCTGCTGGTTCATCGGAGGCCGCATGCAGGATGACGAATTCACGCCGAGGCTCGGCAAAATTGGGTCGCGCGGCTCGAAGGCGGGCAAACGCTACGCTGGCCAGGTCCGGGCCGCGGTCAACCGAGCAGGCGGCAGGAGCGGACGCGGCAGCCGCTTCATCGGTAGCCGGGTGGGGCGCGGCGGGGCTGCTGCCGCCGTTCTTAGAGCGCGCGACCCTCACGCGGCGTTTCGGCAGCGGCGCGCAGTCGTCAAGGCACGCGTCGTCAAGCTGGCCGCCAAGGGAGTCGACGGGGCTCGTGCGCACCTCCGCTACCTCCAGCGCGACGGCGTCACCCGGGAAGGCGAGCGTGGCGAGCTCTACGCTGCCGACAATGACCGCGCCGACGGCAGGGCCTTTCTCGATCGCGCGAACGGTGACCGTCATCAGTTCCGCTTCATCGTCGCCCCCGAAGACGGTATCAAGTATGATGACCTGAAGCCGCTCACCCGGCGCCTCATGGCGCAAATGGAAGAAGACCTCGGCACCAGGCTAGACTGGGTGGCCGTCGACCATTTCAACACCGGCCATCCTCACACCCACATCATCGTGCGCGGCAGGGACGATTACGGCGAAAACCTCGTCATCGCGCGGGACTACATTTCCTCTGGCCTGCGCGAGCGCGCAGCCGAACTGGTTAGCCTCGACCTTGGCCCGCGCACCGACCGCGAGATCGAGCAGCGCTTGCGCCAGGAGATGGAGCAGGAACGCTTCACCAGCATCGACCGGCAGCTGATGCGCATGCGCGACGATGAGGGGCGTGTCTCACCGGCCAGCCGAGACACCTTTCGCCAGACGCTGCACCAGGGCCGCCTGCGCAAGCTCGAGCGGATGGGCCTCGCCGAGGAGATGCCTGCGGGTCGCTGGCGCCTGGAGGATGAGCTCGAAGCCACGCTACGTCGCATCGGCGAGCGCGGCGACATTATCAAGACCATCCATCGCGAGCTGACCGGCAAGGGGCTCGTCCGCAGTGCCGCCGACTATCTTATCCACGATCGATCCGACGGGTCGGCCCAAACCGTGGTCGGACGTGTCGTCGGGCGCGGGCTGGCCGACGAAATCACTGACCGCCATTACCTCGTCGTCGACGGCGTGGACGGCAAAAGCCACTATGTTGATATCGGCAAAGGCGAGGCTACCCAACCCACGCCAGAGGGCTGCATAGTGCGGGTCAGGCCGAGGGACACCGGGCCCAGGCAAGTCGACCGCACAATTGCCGGCATCGCCACGGTCAACGACGGGCGCTACAGCATCGATATCCATCTCAAGCATGACCCCTCGGCCACCGAACGCTTTGCCGAAACGCACGTGCGGCGACTGGAGGCGATCCGCCGTGCGACCGGTGGCGTCGAGCGCGAGCCGGACGGCACATGGACAGTCGCGCCCGACCATCTCAACCGCGTCGCGGATTACGAGCGTCAGCGAGCGAGGGCCCAGCCTGTTGTCGTCGACAAGCTCTCATCAATGCCGCTGGAGAGCCAAGTAGGCTTCGACGGCGCCACCTGGATCGACCAGGAGCTGGTATCAGCCCACCCTGAGTCCTTGCGCGACTCTGGCTTCGGTCGCGAAGTACGTCAGGTCCAGGCCCGCCGACAGCAGTGGCTGATCGCGCAAGGTTTTGCCCATGATGCGCAGGATCGGGTCATCTATCGCGCCAACATGCTTTCAATGCTGCGCCAACGAGAGCTGAACCGTGTTGCCAGTCAGCTCTCGGACGAACTCGGGCTCTCGTATTCTGAAGCACAGCATGGCAATCGAATAGACGGTACGCTGCGCCGCTGCGTCGAGCTCGCCGGCGGAAAATACGGTGTCATCGAGAAATCGCGCGAGTTCACGCTGGTGCCCTGGCGGCCGGTGCTTGAGCATCATATCGGCAAGGAGGTGTCTGGCATGGTGCGCGCCGAGGGGATTTCCTGGACGATCGGACGGCAAAGGAGCGGGCCTGGCGTTTCGTGATCTGGCTAAGAACCTTCTTGTTCGCGCTAAAACTAGTACTCAGCCCAGACGGAGTTCCTCCGCCTGCTAGTTGCCCGGACCATTCATTTGGCGGAGAATTCAGTGTCTGCCAAAAAAGCGACTATGCATCAGGATCCATGATCCTGAGTCCCAAAAGCGTGCCGCCCTGGTTGCGCATCGGCGCCGCTCCCAAATCGGCCACCAGCTAGAAAGGTGGCTGACGCCTCGTGTCAGGGCCAGGGGCTTTTGGCAGCCGCGGTACGGAGAAGCCGGCTGTTGTTATTCTGCTCCAGCAGAAGCGGCGGTCGCCCCTGCGGGCAAGCATGCTGTTGGCTCGCGTGAACTGGCAGCCCGTCCCGCTGAGGATCTTGTAACGGGAAAAAGCTCGCTGCGATGCCGAAGATTTCGGTCGTCGGGCGACGACGCGTTCAGCGACCATGCCAGACGAGCTCGGCAGCCTTCTGCCGCGCCATGGTGCCGGCGCGATCAGGCCCCCGAAGGACATCGGGTCGCGCGCTGGGCACCAAGGCAGCTTTGGGCATGAGACCCGATCAATCGCGCCGTGCCGCACGGTCATTGCAGCATGTGGGGTCGAGTCGGATCAGGCCGGGGGAAAACCTGCTTGTCGCGCAGGAGCCCCGCGCCCCAGCAAGCCGCCTTGCGGATTCCTCCTCTGCCCGCTGAGCAGACGGGGGAGACCCCTCCGCCCCCTTGCACTTCGTTGCTCGCCGCTATGCAGAGGACAGGCGACCTGATCTGGCGGCAGAGGCGGTCGGGCTGAACATGGAACCCGTGATGGACACAATTGCCACGCGAAGTCTCATGCTCGCCTAACCGGCCGGAACGATTTGCAATCCGGGCAGACTCGACAAAAGGAGGAGTAGCTCGTCTGCGTCCAAGCCAGACAAGTCTTGGTTCCTAAGGGCGCGATACAAAAGGCACAGGCTGGACTTGGCTGCCGGGGGCGGGGCTTGTCGACCGCTCGATTGAAAGTGAGATGCGAGGCGGAGAATCACCCAAGTGCAGAGCGGCAACGCGCTCGCCTACCTCCCTGTCATTCACCGTTAGCCGATGGTTTAGACGAAGATAGTCCGTCCATGTCGGCGTGCGGAATGTCTCGGTCCAAAGCGTCGACTTCTGAAGGTCGCGCTGGAGGGTCCAGTCCCGCGCACCGGCGCGGCTCTGAACGCGCCGCCTTTCGCGCATGCAGCTCAGAAATTCATCGATACTCTCTTCGAGTATCGAGTACTCCACCTTGACCACGATCGGACCGCTCCTGGGCCTCAAAGGGAGGGCCAGTTCTGGTGGCCTGAAGTCGACGGCCGCTTGATCCGATTCCTCCCATAGCCGCACCGGCAATAGCTTTCCCACAGCCGCGGCCAGCAACAGTGCCGCTGCAGCACCTTCCAAAGCCCACGTCAGCGAATAGTACTGCGCGACAGCACCCCAGATCCAGCTGCCCGCTGCCATGCCGCCGTAGGTAAGGGCGTAATAGATGGACAGGGTGCGACCAACGACCCACCTTGGGCTTGCCAACTGCACACACACGTCGGTTCCGGTCCAGGTGACGACCCAGCCAGCGCCACCGATTGCAAGCGCGATCGCCGCCACAGCCACCGACGATGTGAGGGCCATCAAAAGGCAGCACGTTGCGCAAGCAACGGATGCGAGCGTGATCAATCGGTTCTGGGACGTAATGCGTCTCAAGTAGCTGCTGCCAATGCCGGCTATGAAGGCGCCTGTGCCGAAGCCAGCCAATAGCACGCCGTACACAATTGGCCCTCCCGCCAGCTGGTCGCGAACCAGGAGGGGGAGCAGAGCAAGGATCGAGATGCTTGACAGCCCGAACAGGGTTGCACGCACGATCGCCACTCTGATCTCTGAGGATATTGCCGTGAATCGCATCCCATCATGAATGGCCGTAGCCATCCGCTCGCGCGGAAGAGGCGAAGAGCGAACTTGCCACTTTGAGCGCAGAACAGCGCTCAACGGGACCAGGTCACTGAGCGCAGCGAGGGCGAAAGCCGTAAGGGGGCCCAGCAAAGCTAAGATTACACCGCCCAGCGCCGGTCCTATGCTCCGAACCACGTTGTACCCCACCGACATCAGCGTCACTGCGGCGGGTATGTCGCGCTTCTCCAGGATATCGCCTACCGAGGCGTGCCAAGCTGGATCGTTCAAGGCAAAGCCGCATCCGGCCAAGAAACTCAGTCCCAGGATCAGCCATGGACTAACAAAGCCCAGTCCCACAGAGAGTGCCAGCGCCGTGGATGCCAGTGCGATAAGGCAGTGTCCGGCAAGCATCACGCCGCGGCGGCTGAAGCTGTCTGCAATGGCTCCAGCAAGGACCGACAAGAAGAACGCGGGCAGTGTCGATGCAGCCTGCACGAGCGCAACCATTAGATCGGAGGCTGAAATCGTGGCCATGAGCCAGCTTATAGCCACGCTCTGCACCAGCCAGCCAAGGCTGGATATTTGCGTGGCTGTCCAGATAGAACGAAAGACTGGGTTGTGAAGAGGGATCAGTGTGTTTGCCGCAAAGCGCGGAGGATCTTGACGCAGCATCACTTCTCACCTCCCCTGGATGTCGTTCTTCCGCTCATTCTGCAGCGGTGCGCTCTCTGCACAGCCACAACGAAGGTCCGAGATCGCGCTCGCAACAAGGACAATGTGGCATCCACGGTGCTGATGCGCGTGGTACCAACCGGGCCGTTAGCTGATGGGTCCCGCAGCCCGCTGGGTGCGGTCAGTTCTGCCCTGCGACTCTTGGCTCGGGACGGTGCTAGCGCCCCGATGGCCGGCTTGTCAAACTGCCGTAGTGCCAGCACATCCATCTCATCTGTTGACCGCGATCTCCGACGAGGTCCAGCAGCAGTAGGTCAACGGCAAATCTGGGTATTTGCGCTTCCGGTCGAGGGCGTGGCCATCGTCCGGAAACCCGAAGACGTTCATCACCCAGGCGACCACACGCCCGCGACACGGCGGTAGCGGTTCGCCAGAGGACCTGCGTTCTACTCAGCAGGAACATTGTTCTACCGATGGTCGGCTGCGCCAGCCGCCACGTAAAGCGTCGCCATCGTCATTGGACTCCCGCTTTGCAGGTTTCGCCTAGGGCCTGCATCAGGTCATCGATAATGTCCTGAGGATGTTCAAGCCCTACAGAAATTCGCAGCAATCCGGCTGGCGCTTTGGACTTCGCACCTTCAACGGATGCGCGATGCTCTATCAGAGAATGCGTCCCGCCAAGGCTTGTCGCCCGGACAACAATCTTCAGGCGGCCGGCCACGGCCATTGCAGCATCGGCTCCGCCCTCGACGATAAAGGATAGCATCGCTCCGTAATGGCTCATTTGGCGCGTAGCAAGATCGTGTCCCGGATCAGTTTGCAAACCAGGAAAGAGCACTTTTTCGACGCGCGGATGAGACGCCAGGGCCTCGGCCACTTTCTGGGCGCCTTCGCAATGGGCGCGCATGCGAACCGGCAATGTCTGCAGGCCCCGCAACGCCAGCCAGCAGTCGAAGGGCGCTGCGACGCTGCCCTTGTGTTTCTGGACCATCCGCAATGGGCGACCGAGGGGTGACGCGTTTGGGACAATGACGACACCGGCCATCAAATCCGAGTGGCCGCCAATGTACTTTGTCGCCGAGTGGATCACCGCGTCTGCCCCGATTTCGAGTGGCAGTTGAAGCACTGGGGTGGCCCACGTATTGTCCACCACCGCCAAGGCGTCTGCCTCGTGCGCGATTGCGCAGATGGCCGCAATGTCGACAACGCGGATCATCGGGTTTGACGGCGTCTCGACCCAGACGAGGCCAGTCCGCTTCGATGTCACCGCCGCGCGCAAAGCGTCCAAATCGCGCATGTCGACGGGGGCAAAGTCGAAGCGAGACCCAATGTCGGTCTCTTCGATCAGCGAACGAATGCCGAAATACATGTCATCCGGCAGAACGATCCGACCCCCCGACGGATGGCTCTCAAACACTGCAGCGATTGCGGCCATGCCCGACGCGAACGCGATGCCGTCTTCCCCTCCCTCAAGCGTCGCCATGGCCGCCTCGAACGCATTGCGTGTCGGATTTCCATCCCTTGTGTATTCGAAGCCGGACGGAAATGACCCGTTGGCGCCTCGTTCGAACGTCGTGCTGGTGTGCAGCGGCATGGATACGGCCCCCGTGGACGCGTCGACACCTCGGCCGCAGTGGATCGCCTTCGTCTCAAAACGCATCGGTTAGTTCCTTCCTAACGGGCAGTTGCAATTTCGCGCCGGTCATTATACTGACCGCAATACGTGAGCCGAGGACCCAAGTCAATATAATGACCGATGTTACAACAGCGTTTGATGCCGAGCAGGCGCTTGGGCAAGCGATAGCTGCCCGGATCCGAGACCTGAGGCGTGACCAAAACCTGACCCTGGATCGCCTGGCCAAACTAAGTGGCCTATCGAAGGGAACTGTGGTCGCGCTGGAGCAGGGTAGGGCGAACCCCAGTATCGGCATACTGTGTCGGCTGGCGGCGGCGTTTTCGCTCTCGGTGGCCGATTTGTTGAACGAGCACCCTTCCACGGTGCGCCTTCCCATCGAGCGGACAGAGACCAGGAGGCTTTGGACGAGCGCCAAGGGAAGCTCTGCGCAACTGCATTCGTCGACCTCGGGACGCACGATGTTCGAACTGTGGAGCTGGGTCATGATGCCGGGCGACGTGTTTTCCGCGGATGCTCATAGTCCGGATACGCGCGAGCTGATCTCGGTCAGTCAGGGTGCCCTGAGCGTTGTGGTAGGTGCCCATGTGGTAATTTTAAGCGAAGGCGAGAGTGCGCGGCTTGTCACTGACCAACCGCACTCATATGCGGCGGCATCTGATGTGCCCGCCCACTTCACGATGGCGGTGCTTGAGCGTGGTGGACACCGAGATCCGGGGCACTCGTCGACGGCAGCGAAGATTCAGGGGCCCGTTCCGTAAGATTTCGCCGATCACTAACAGCCGCCATTCACGACAGGAGATTTAGCGTTGTACGTTCCGCCCCATTTTGCCGTCCCCGATCAGAACGCCCTGTTCGAGCTTATCGAGAGACACCCGCTCGGTATCCTGGTCACCCACAGCAAAGGCATCCTCGACGCGAACCACGTCCCCTTTGAGCTCGACCGCTCGAAGGGAGACAAGGGCGTCCTCAATTGCCATGTTGCCCGCAAGAATCCAGTCTGGGAGGAAGTCGCCAATGGCGATGAGGTTCTCGTAATCTTCCGTGCGGCCGACGCTTACATCTCGCCGAACTGGTATCCAAGCAAGCATGAATTCCACAAGCAGGTGCCGACGTGGAATTATCTCGTCGTCCATGCCCACGGACGCATCACTGTCCGGGATGATGAGCGGTATGTGCGCCGCAACGTGGCGAAGCTCACTCATGTGCAAGAAACCTCGCAGCCGGTCCCATGGAAGATGGGCGACGCGCCGAGGGACTTCATCGACACGATGGTCAAGGCAATCGTCGCCCTGGAGATCGAGATCACCGGCCTGGTTGGAAAATCAAAACTCAGCCAGAACAAAGAGGTGCGCGACATTCAGAACCCTGGTGAAATGCTGCGTGCCCAAGGGGCCATTGCGATGGGAGAAGCGATGCTCGCGGCTGCGGCGGCCAAATCCCAATAGCATGTGTCTTGTCCCGACAAAGCCGCTGGTGCCGGCTTCCGACGGGTCACCTAGCCCGCCTTGACGCACGGCAATAGCTTTTGACGGCCTGAAGCGACGCTGTGGTCACCGTTGTGATACTTTTCCACGCGCCTGGTCAGGCGGCAGGATTGCTCCGTCGTGACCGACGGGTTCGTTTCAGGCGCCTGCGCCCCCTCGTATGTCGGCGACCAGCCGCGCAGCGGTTTTGAATGAGGCGCAATCGCACGCGTTTCGAAGCCACGTACTTGGGGCGGCAAGCTCGACCATGCGCTCGACGCAGCTCCAAGTGCGGCGCCGTCAACGATCTCCTTGAACCTGCGGAACTTGCCCGAAAGCACTTCTCTTACGGGAGATGATTGGCTTTGTCGCCGAACCGACTGATGGAGATGGTGGCGGCGCCGCCGTAGCGATCAGACCCGCCTTGCAGCGCAATGGCTACCCGGGCGCGACTGGGAGATCCGGGCGGGACTGTGGAGCTGCGGAGACGGAGCGGATCGGCATGGAGCCGTGACCGCTTGCGATCTGGCTCTGGAACGAGTTAAGGAAGCGCGGACTTCCGATCGTGTCAAGCGCCGCCCTCTCGATGATGCCGGACAAATCGGGCCGCCACGAGCGGCGGGCCTTGCTCAGATCGGACGGACCGGATGGTTTAAGCAGGTTCGCATCAAGAGCCACGGCACCTGTGTCGTGCGGGTGCTGCTGTCGGCACGTGACCTTCTCGTCAGAGTAGGTAAAATCGAGTAGAGAACGCTAGCACACGACCCATTCAATAGCATTCCTAAGCATACTGACCAGGGCGACCTCGACCCCCCTAATCACAGCGGTGAGCTCGCAGGCGGGGTCGATGAACACTATTGATTGGCCGAGCTTGAGCGGCATCTCTATCACATTGATAGCCTATTAGGCTGGTCCAGCGTTTGATCGGACCCATCATCCATCCGAGCAGCTTGGGAGGGATGCAGCCGAACCAGGCGCTGCTCCCACAGTCTTCGCAGGTCCTCCATCAGAGCTTCATGCTCAGCCTGATCCGGCGCAATTATATTGAGGTGTTCGCTTAACACGGCTTCGCCCTCAATCCGCATCAGCAGATTAAACAGGTCGTTTGAAATTCGCACACTGTCAATGCTGAAGTGGTTCGGAATAATCTCGCAGACAGTCTCCTGATGATCTCGCGCTGTGTAAGCACGGGTTTGATGGAGGGAGACTGAGGGAGGCAATGAAATCGCAAGCGCAGTCCAATCCTGCAGCGTTGCAGCCCGTTTTTTTACCAGGAAGGGCCCGACCACAAGTCCATCCAGCTCTGTCGTCAAAAATGTGGCAATCGCGTCTGCAACCGTATCCACGATCGGTTCAGCATTGTTGTTAAAGGACGTATTGAGCAGAATTGGAGTGCCTGTCCGCTTCTTGAACGCATTGATGACCTCCCAGTAAGCGGGGTTGGCATCGCGCGATACTGTTTGCAGCCGAGCCGTACCGTCGACGTGCGTAATGGCACCCAACAAGGCGCGCTTTGAGTCACGCACGCGAACGACGAAATTCATGAATGGAAATTCGTGCTTACCGTCCGGGAGGTCGAAAAATTCGCTCGCATCCTCTTCCAGCACAGATGGTGCGAAAGGCCTATAGCCTTCGCGCTTCTTGACCATGGCATTGATCCGGTCCTTGTTTGCAGCGGGCCGAGGGTCGGCAAGAATGCTGCGGTTGCCCAGCGCACGTGGCCCAAACTCCGAACGACCCTGCACCCAGCCGATCACGGCGCCGTTGGCGATCCAGTCGGCTGCACTGCTCGCTACGTCGTCAGAGCGTTCAACCTCGAGATGTCCGGCCCATGCATTCAGTTCCTGTTCCACGGCGCGGTCGCTCCCGAGATCAGGACCCCAATAGACCTCCTGCAGTCGCTCACGCGGCGCGGGGCGGCCCATCTCGTTAGAGACTATCAGCGCAGCTCCCAATGCGCAGCCAGCGTCGTGAGACGCGGGTTGCACGAAGATGTCTTCGAAAAGCCCTGAATACAGCAGCTTGCCGTTCATCGTGCAGTTGTGGGCTACCCCTCCCGCCAGACACAACCGCTTCATGCCGGTGGCCTCACGGTGGTGCCGGAGAATGTGGAACACGATCCGCTCAAGCGCTTCCTGCAGTGACGCACTCACATCTCGATGCTGCTGGGTGAAAGGCATTCCCTTTCGCCTGATCTCGATGTTGCGGAGCAACGCCGGACCGATGCGGTCGAGGTGAACACGGTAGCTACCGTTGGCGGAGAGCTGGTAGAACTGCTCGAAGAGCTCGCGATAGGGAGCGGGGTCGCCATAGGGCGCGAGTCCCATTACCTTATACTCGTCGAACAGGCCGTAGCCGAGACAGCGGATCGTCTCGAGATAAAACAGCCCAAGAGAATTGTCCTCCGGGAAAGCCTCGATTTGCGTAATTTCTGTGCCAGACCCTACCGCCACAAGGCCCGACAGGAAATCACCACAGCCATCAATCGCTAGAATGAGACTTTGTTCGAAGCCCGACATTGCAAAGGCGCTCACGGCGTGCGCCTGATGATGACCTACGAATGAAATACGTGAACTGTCCAACTTAGTGTCGAACTCACGCGCTAACAGCTTCTGCACCAGCATTTTAGCATCCAACGGAATGGAGAGAATGTCCGGTTGGGAAGCGGACATACCTTCAAGCATGGCGTTGGCGTAGGTCTCGCTGGCGTAGACCGCGACACGATCAATGTCGCTGAGCTGAACCCCGGCCGTCGAAAGGCAGTATTGAATCGAACCACTTGGCAACTTGTTCGAGTGCTTGATTCGATTGAGGCGTTCCTCTTCTACGGCGGCTATCACCTTTCCGTCTCGGACGAGCACCGCGGCGCCATCGTGCATAAAGGCGTTCGGACGCTCGAATCGGTTTTCATGGACTTGGTCAAGTCCGCCGCTGATTCCTAGACACAGCATTTCTTTCTCCAAATAGTAACGGGAAGCCAAATTGGCCTACCTCGACTGTTTCCAACTAAATAGGCCGTGTTGTCGCCTGCAGCTGCGACCGCCCGTCCGGCATCAGCGGCATCGAAGAAAGCCTCATAAACGATCAATGAGATGTTTCGACTGTGACACCTACGGTGCCATCACGCCGAGAGCTTGGCTGGATCATCCAATCCTGAGCGGCTGCTGACATGTATCCGGCGCTGTCGTTTTCATCGGCAGAACCAACTTGCGATGCCGCCTGTTCTTGGGAAGGGCGGCCGTCGACGAATAACAGTACCGCCTCCTTGAACTGGCCCGATTTCATTCTCCGAAGCGACCATGGTCGCACCGCCCGACATTGTCGGCCAGTTGCAACTCACTTTCTCGGCACGACCTCCACTGCACGTCAGTGCGCATCGAAGATTTTCTCCTTTGGATTATTCCTAAGGCAGCTTTCGTCACGCGATAGAGCAGCGTGTGATTGGTGCGTGAGGCTCTTTTTTTGTCCATGCACGATTCCGGAAGAGTGATGAAATCGATTGTTTTGATCAAAGTCATCCACGCTATGAATAACAGCCGCAGCACATGCGTTTCAAAGCCCTTCAGGCTTCCCGGATGGCTACTCCGATGTGAAGCGCATGGCATTCCAAGCGCTCTGTCAACTAAACGATGAGTATCGGCGTCGACCCTCATTGCCTTCGTCTTCGTGACTCCGTGACAGCGGCTGGCATTGTGTTTGTAGGGCATCGGGCGAAGATCATGTCGATCGGCCATCTCGCCTGCCTATCGGCAAACCCTTGAACAATGATCCACGCACCAGCGCGATTGTGATCACGAGCGCCTCTGAGCTCGGGAGGTTCGGTTTTCTGAGGGTTCCTGGGTCTCCGAAGCGATGGAGGTAGCTAGCCTTCCTGGTGCTATACGGTTGTGCTCTTCATGGAGTGGACGCATTTGCGTCTCGAAAGCGGTTCTTCAGTGGAACCGGCGCCAAGGCCCGTCTGTGGTCGTTCAGAACACGGGGTGCCGTCTCCAAACCGGATATTGGAGCGGGCAGCCGCCGGAATTTGACCCATGGAGATGAGCGCCTGTCAGGAGGCGTTCGAAAACGGCGCGATCTTCATCGCGGCTGTTTCATGGTGTCATTCCTGACATGTTCTTTATAATCGGCAGCTTGCGGATAGTCTTGCCCGTCGCCGCCCGTAGCGCGTTGGCGACGGCCGGGCCGATCGGCGGCACACCTGGCTCACCAACTCCCGTGGGCGGCTCCTCGGACGGCACAATGTGCACCTCGACTCGCGGCATCTGCTCGATCCTGAGCGGTGTATAGGTATCGTAGTTCTCTTGGTCTACGACACCGCCCTTCAGGGTCAGCTCCTCCTGGAGGATCGCGCCTAGCCCGAAGCCGATACCGCCCTCCATCTGAGCGCGAATCTGGTCAGGATTTATCGCGGTGCCGCAATCTACCGCGCAGACGACGCGGTCGACCTTGAAACCATTTTCATCGTTGAGAGTGATCTCCACCACATCGGCGACATAGGTCGAGAGGCTTTCATGCAGGGCCACGCCGCGGAAACGGCCTTCCGGCAGAGGCTTGTCCCAGCCTGCCTTCTCAGCAGCCACTTTAAGCACGGCGGCATGCCGTGGATGGTGACCGAGCATTGACAAGCGGAAGTCGACCGGATCACGGTTCGCAGCGGCGGCGAGCTCATCGATCAGGGTTTCCATCGCGTAAGCGGTGTGGGTGGAGCCTACCGAACGCCACCACAGCACCGGGATGTTCACGTCCGTGGTGGTCAGCTCGACCTTCAGGTTCGGGATCGCATAGGGCAGGTTGGTGGCGCCCTCTACGGAGGTTGGATCGATGCCGTTCTTGATCATCGCCGCAGAGGTCGAACCGACCAAGACCGATTGGCCCACGATGTGGTCATGGAGAGCGACGACATTGCCTTTCTTGTCGAGCCCCGCCTTGACTGCGTGCACATAGGCCGGCCGGTACCGCCCACCCCGCATGTCATTCTCGCGGGTCCACTGCACCTTCACTGGCTTGCCGCGTCCCAGTGCACGCGCTGTGGAAACAGCTTCGATAATGACATCTGCATCGAAGACCGCGCGGCGGCCGAAACTGCCGCCGGTCTTCATCACGTGCAGCCTCACCTTGTCCGGCCTGGTGCCGCCTACCTGAGCGGCAGCCGCCTGATAAAGGTCGGGCATCTGGTGTCCGCCCCAGACGTCGATGGTGCCGTCTTCGTTGATTCGGGCGGCCGCGTTGAGTGGCTCGATCGAAGCATGGACAAGATAGGGGAATTCGTAGTGCCCCTCGATGATTTTCTCAGCACTGGCGAACGCTGCGGGAGTGTTACCGTCGTCGCGCGCGGTGGCCGCGCCCAGATCGTCTGCTGCCTTGTTGTATTCGGCCATGATCTCGGCCGTGCCGCGCCCTTCGGCCTTCTCCTCGTTCCAGGTCACCTCCACGAGGTCGCGGCCCTTGAGCGCCGTCCAGGTGTCCCTGCCAACCACGGCAATGCCTCGCGGCGTCTGGACGACATCGACAATGCCGTCGAGTGCCTTGGCCTTGGTTGCGTCGAAGCTCTCGATCTCGGCGCCGAACTTCGGCGGATGGATCATAACGGCCGTCTGGAGTCCCTCCATCACGAGGTCGATCGTGTAGGTCTGCGCGCCGTTGGTCTTGCCGGCGGAATCGTAGCGCTTGAGGCTGTCCGATCCGATCTGGGCCCACTTGTCGCGCGGCTTTAGCGGCACGTCGTCGGCAACCGGCATTCCCGCTGCGGCTTCAGCCAGGTCACCGTAGCGCGCCTGCATCCCTGAGGCGTGCGACACGACCCCGGAAGCGACTTTGATCTCGCCGGCTGGCACATCCCACCGCTGCGCCGCGGCCGCCACCAGCAAGGCCCGTGCGGCAGCACCCGCCTTGCGGTAGCGTTCCCACGACGAACTCATCGACGTGGAGCCACCAGTTGCCTGTGCGGCCCCGCCCCAGGCGAGATTGCCGTAGAGCGCGGTATTGCCATATCCGCCGACCACGTCCACCTGCGCCCAGTCGCCGTCGAGCTCTTCCATAACCAGGGTGGCGATGCCGAAATAGGAGCCTTGTCCCATCTCGAACTGCGAGGAGTAGATGATGATTCGGTTCTCCTTTGTGATCTCGACATAGGTCTGGAAGGGGTTCGCCTGAACCTTTGCAGTAGTCGTTTGTGCGATGTCGGACGCCGCCAGCACTAGCCGGTAGCCCACGGCGAGGCCAGCGGTGGTGACGCCCGCGCCGACGAGGAACCGGCGGCGCGTGGGCCGCACGGAGTTATGCTTCGAGAGAAACTGCGACATGCCTCAAGTCTCCAGCCGGTTGGCGGTCTCGTGGATGGCCGCGCGGATGCGATGATAGGTGGCGCAGCGGCAGAGATTGCCGCTCATCGCCGAATCAATATCATCGTCCGACGGCTTAGGCGTCTCTGTAAGGAGGGCCACGGCCGACATGATCTGGCCAGACTGGCAATAGCCGCATTGAGGTACGTCGAACTCGGCCCACACGGCCTGGACCGTTTCGCCTATCTTGCCCGACACACCCTCAATGGTGGTGATCGAGGCTCCTTCGATGTCGCCGACTGCGGTCTGGCACGAGCGCGTCGGCATGCCGTTAACGTGAACCGTGCAAGCGCCGCACTGGGCAAGCCCGCAACCGAATTTCGTTCCCGTGAGTCCGATGACGTCACGGACCGCCCAGAGCAGCGGCATCTCTGGATCGACGTCGAGTGTTCGCGCCTCGCCATTGAGGGTAAAAGCGACCATTGCTTGCTCTCCTTGTCCTGAGCTGGCTATCTCGTTGAGCCTCCGCCCGCCTGGCAACCGAGCTCTTGATGCTGAGGCCTAGCCGACCACACCCTAGGAACGCGCAGCTCAAGCAACAAGCCGCTAGGTTGGCGAGTTACGAGATCGTGAAGTGGGTCGTGTCGAAAGGCTGGAGGCAACTGAATGTCATTTTTTGGGCGGACAGGCCGCTTTAGGCTGGGTTACACGAGACTGGACATTCGGGTCGTCGCGAACATCGACCGCTGGTCGGCCGCGTCCGGCAGGGCCCTGATTGGCTACACGAAATGAAATGGGACGACTATCGATGGGGGCCTACCTCGACCCGCAACCTCCACGACTGGACCCTCAGGTTTCCGGCTATCGTCCCGGGCGGTGGCCGAGCTCGGCGCCTCGGACGCGATAATAGACGGTGAGGCGTTCGTCGTTGACCAGAAGGCTTGTCGCGCATTCCCAGTCTTCAGCGGGCTCTTGGCCGCGGCGGGAGACGTCAGGACCATGCTTGCCGGCTTCGACCTGCTCAAGATCGACGGCGAGGGTCTTCGCGATCGGCCACTCGTCGATCGGCGCAAACCGCTAGTTAACCTGCTGAGACGCCGCCAAACGGCATCGTTCTGAGCGACGAGATCAGCGGCGGCAGCGACATTCTCGCGCAAGTCTCCCAGTTCGGCCTCGACGGCATCGTCTCCAAGCTGCGTGTCAGTCCATATCGATCCGGCCGGCGCCAAGAATGGGTGAGACAAAATGCGTGCTGAGTGATGAGTTCATCGTCATCGGCTGCGAACCCGGCAACAGTTACGGCGGTCGGGAAGCGTGCTCTGGCGAATGTCGAGGACGGAAATCTGGTGTTCGCCGGCGGCATTGGCGCCGGCTTCAATGCGCGCACCGGGCCGGAAGTAAAGCGCCGGCTCGATGCCATTCCAATGGATAAACCACCGATTCCTAGTTTGAAGGCGAACGGTGCGGCATGGGCGGAGTGCCCTGCGCAGTCTGTACCTCCGCAGTCGATTGTCGAGTTCGAAGGGGGTGTGATTGGCGTCGAGACCGCTCCAGCCATGGCTATCAGCACGCCGAGTGCGTTGTTTTCGATCAGTTCTCGAAATGAGCGGGTAAATACATGACACTTCCTTTCACTTGCCGAACGGGGTTTGCTGTTCACCGGCTGGCATCCGATGGCAAGCGTTCCAACGCGGCGGCGATCTGGCGCTTCGCTGCTGGGGGCAGAGGCAGGATGGGACGCGGGGGGGCGGCGCGGCAAATGTCGAGCAATTCAGCGAGTGCATAGACGACGCGAAGGCTCGAGAACTCCTTGAAGAGGCTCCAGATCGGGACCAGCGCGGCATCGATCCGTCGCGCTTCGGCCGCATCGCCCTGTTGCGCCGCTGTGACGATCGTCATGCAGACCTTGGGCAGGATGCCCGCGAGGACGCTGTACCATGTGTCGGCGCCGGCGATCATGGCCTCGGCGGCGTTCCAGTCGCCGCTGTAGCCAATCGAGAACCCTTCCGGCAGTGTGCGCCTCTGGGCGGTCAGGTGGTTCTTGATCGCATCGCTTTTGTCTGTCGGATTCTTGATGGCGACAATCCCAGCCACCTTTGCCAGGCGGCTGACAAGGGGTGGACTGAAATGGAAATGCGTCGTTCCTGGATTGTCGTAGACGACGATCGGCAGGCCACTTTCACGCGGCACAGTGGAGAAATGTTCGAACACCTCGTCATCAGTAAGCGGGGTGTAGGAGGCGGCGGCAAGCAAACCCGCGGCAGCTCCAAGGGCCTTGGCGTCCTGCGCGAGCCTCACGGCTTCGTCGGTGCGCAGCGCGCCTATACCCACCACGACCGGCATTCGCCCTGCGGTTTCGTCCAAGGTCTCGGCGAGCGCCCGCCGCCGTTGCTCCCGCGACAGATACATGTATGTGCCGGTGCTGCCGAGAAGACCGATTGAATGGACCTGAGCGGCGCCAAGCCGAGAAATCAGCTTGCGCAGACCAACGCTATCGACACGGCCGTCACGATCGGTCGGCGTAATGGGGAACGCGGAAAGACCGCTCAGGAATGCCATGGCAAGGCTCCAGGTTCATGCGTGAGCGCAAGGGTGGCCACACGACAGGTCATCATAAGCCGTCCAGACCCCGCCGCAGGTCTGCGATGAGGTCATCGGCGTCTTCAAGACCCACCGAGAGACGCATGAGGTCCTCGCCCACTCCATCGGCCAAATGGGCATCCTTGCGGATCGGCTGCCGAGCACGGGTGAGGCTTGCTGGATGATAGATAAGGCTGTCGGCATCGCCGAGGCTGACGGCGCGAGTGATCAGGTTGAGCCGGTCCATCATCAGGCGCGCTCCTTCGTATCCAGCGTGGAGGCCAAAGGCCAACATGCCCGATCCGTTGGACATCTGTTTTCGCGCCGTCACCTGATCAGGGTGCGAGTCGAGGAAGGGATAACTCACAAATGCCACTGCCGGGTGCGCTTCCAGCGCCCGAGCCACCGCAAGGGCCGTGGCGCTGTGCCGTTCCATGCGCAGCGTCAGCGTCTTCAGACCGCGCAGGATCAGGAAAGCTGACATGGGCGAGAGCGCTGCGCCGGTGATGTAGCGCAGGCCGGTTTCATGCAGCGTGCGGAGCGTTTGCGCGTCGCCGAGAAGCGCTCCGCCAAGGGCATCGCCATGACCATTGATGTACTTGGTCAGCGAGTGGAGCACGATGTCCGCCCCGTGCTCAAGCGGTCGCTGGAGCGCGGGCGAGGCGAAGGTGCTGTCGACTGCAACCCTTACACCGCGCTCGTGAGCGCGCTCGGCAATTGCCGCGATGTCGAGGATGCGGCTCAGCGGATTGACCGGCGTCTCGAAGAAAACCAGCCGCGTCCGCTCGGTGATCGCGGCATCGAGATTTTGGGGATCGGACAGATCGACCGCGACGACCTTGATGCCGAAGCGGGGGACCGCCTGTTCGACCATGGCAAGCGTGTTCGCATAAAGCGTCTTGTGGACGATGAGTTCATCGCCTTGGGACAGGAGCGACAGGATCAGCGTGCCGAAGGCCGCCATCCCCGAGGCAACAACCAGCCCCGCCTCGGCTCCTTCCAGATTGGCGAGCCGCTGCTCGAGGATCTCGGTCGTCGGATTGTATTCGCGCGCATAGAGCCGTCCACCAAGAGCGGCGGCGGCCTCGTTTGCTGCCACGCTTTCGAACCCATAGGTTGACGTCAGGAACACTGGCGGCTGGACGGCATTGGAAAAGCCGGCCGGATCGTAGCCATGATGGATCGCCCGGGTGGCAAATCCGGGGCTGGTGCGGTTGAGAGACCCCGTTGGAGCATCGGTTTCGGATTGATATTTGCGGGTCATTCGGCCTCTGAGATCTTTCTTGGGCTCCGAAAACATTGACGGCAAACTGGCCGATGTGAAATATCCAGTTGGCGATGAAAGAGATGGTCCAGTCTTCAAGTGCCGGGTCTGCAGCGCGCTTGCATGCGATGGGTGCACGCCAGATATACGAAGCCCTTCGCGAGCAAATCCTCGGCGGCGTCTACGAAACCGGCAGTCAGTTGCCATCCTCCCGGGCCCTGGCAAATGACCTCGGCGTTTCGCGAACCACGGTGACGATCGCCTATGAGCAACTGGCTGCGGAGGGTTTCATCGAAGCCCGTCAAGGCGCGCGACCTCGCGTTGCGTCTTCGTTGATCGGCCATGAGACGGGCCGCACTCACGCGAAACGGGTCGGCCCAATCCACCTGTCCGCATATGGCGAGCGGCTGCGCGCGACGTCACCCTGGCCAGATTATCTGCCGACTGGGCTGAAGGTCGAGTTCCGCTATGGGGACCTGGCACCGTCGGACTTCCCATCATTGGTCTGGAAACGCGCGATGAACGAGGCGATGGGGCAGCGCCCGCTGCGTCTTGCCTATGACGATCCTCGCGGCTCGCGCCGGCTCCGCCAGGCGCTTCAGGGATATCTCTGGCGCGCTCGGACCCTCAGCTGCGACCTCGACCAGATCGTCATCGTCAGCGGTTCGCAGCAGGGCCTTGATCTGTGCGCGCGCCTGCTTCTCGATCCCGCCGACAGCTTCGTCATCGAGGATCCGTGCTACAGGATGGCGCGTCAGGTCTTTGCCAGTACGGGTGCTTCACCCATCCCGGTCATCGTCGATGAATACGGCATGAGGACCGAGTTGCTGGCGGGGATCGGAGCACGACTGGCTTATGTGACGCCATCGCATCAGTTTCCGCTGGGCGGCGTCATGCCGATCGCGCGCCGCCATCAGCTTCTGGAATGGGCGCGGCACAACAACGCCTATGTGATCGAGGACGACTACGACAGCGAATATCGCTACGACATCAATCCGGTCCCTCCGCTGCACAGTCTCGAGGACCACGGGGCTGTCATCTATCTCGGCACGATCTCCAAAACGCTCTCGCCGATGCTGCGCATCGGCTACCTCGTCCTCCCGCCCGAATTGCAGGAGGTCTTCGCAACCGCCAAACAATTCGCAGACCGGCATTCGCCGGTCGCTGAACAGGAAGCGCTGGCATCGTTGATCGAGAGCGGCGGCTACGAAAGCCATGTGCGCCGTGTGCGCAGGCTGAACGGCGAGCGTCGGGAAACGTTGTTGGGTGCCTTGCAGCACAGCTTCGGGGATCGCATCACTGTCCAGGGAGCTGATGCGGGACTGCACGTCGCGGTTTGGTTCAATGACCTGCCACGATCGCGGGAAACGGCCTTGGTCGAATCCGCCCGCGACGCTGGCCTGGGGCTACACTTGATCTCGCCGCTCTACGAACGGCCATCGGACGAAGGCCGCACCGATCGCGTCGGACTTGTCATGGGCTATGCCGCCTTGAGCATTCGGCAGATCGGGAAGGGCGTTGAGATCCTGCGAGAGGTTGTCAAGCAGGTGCAAGACGCGATGCCGGCGCGGAACAACTGAGACGGGGCGACGTCGAAAGCTGGCGCTGAAAACGGTCCGAGACCCCTCGTATTTCTTTCCAGACAGCCAACTGGACCGGGAAAATGCCATGCAACTGGCGCTGTTGATCAGGCCAGTTTTGCAGCAGGTTCCACGAGACGAATTCCGAGAGCGATGATGACCTGGCGAGGAAAGCTGCTTCACGTCCATATCGCGCCCGCTGCCTCCTATGAAATGGAGGAGCTGGCGCAGGCGCAGCTTATTGCCGGCCAAGGCATTGTCGGAGACCGCTACTACCTGGGGACGGGGACCTATTCGGCGCGTCCTGACGTTCGGGGGGTGACACTGATCGAAGCTGAAGTTCTGGACGCCATCGCGAAGGGCGAGCCCAGGATTCCGGGCTTCAAGGCCAAGCTCGCACCCGAAGATCACCGGCGCAATCTGACGACACGAGGCGTTCCGCTTGGCCATCTTGTCGGCAAACGCTTCCGGGTCGGGGAAACGATCCTCAGAGCCGCCCGGATGAATGTGCCGTGCAAGTATATCGAGGAGTTGCTGGGGCTTCCGGGTCTCTACGAGGGGCTTCTGAACCGCTCCGGCCTGAACTGCACAATCGAGGTCGGGGGCGTGATCCGCCCCGGTGATCTGATCTTGCCCATCGACGAGTGAAACGCCATGGCCTCGCCGCGTATTATCATGAAGCTGACCGTGACCGCTGTCCGCAAGGAGCCGGGCGACGTGCTGGTCATCGACCTGAAACACCCACGCAAACCTGTGCTGCCGGCGTTCGAAGCGGGTTCTCACGTTCCCGAAGGAAAGGTACGTCAGTATTCACTTTGCGGCGACGCGACCGAGCTCAGCTGCTACACCATCGCGGTGAAGCGCGAGAATGACGGCCGTGGCGGCTCGGCGTGGATCCACGAAACCATTGTCGTCGGCTCCACACTGCCTGTCTCCGCGCAACGCAACCATATTGCTCTCAAGCCAGGCGAGGGGCCGACTTTGCTGCTGGCAGGGGGGGTCGGGATCACCCCGGTTCTGGCCATGGCGCGCGCGCTCGCCCGGCAGGCCAAGCCCTTCGAGTTGCACTATTTCACCCGCGGCCGGGCGCTCACGCCACTCTTGGAGGTAATCGAGGACGATCTTCCTCGCGATAATGTTCGGTTCCATTTCGACGACGAGCCGGCGACCCGCCAGGACATCGCCGCGCTGCTGGCGAACCATTCGGTCGAGGCTCAGGTTTACTATTGCGGGCCGCCTGGATTCATGGCCGCCGTGGGGCGGGCGGCTGAACCCTGGCCCGAGGGCACGGTTCATTTCGAAACTTTCCAGCCTCCCGAGTTTGATGGCGCGCCACCGGAACCATTCCTCATAGAACTCCGTGCGGGCAGGGTGGTTGAGGTTTCGGCTGAGACCACGGCACTGGCCGCCTTGCGTGCGGCCGGTGTGCCGTTGATGGCCTCGTGTGAGAACGGGGTGTGCGGGACCTGCGAATGCGCAATGCTGGCGAGACAGCCGATCCATCGGGATGCCGTCCTGTCCAAAGAGGCACGCGGCCACCGCTTCATCCCCTGCGTGTCGCGCGCGACAGGTGTGTTGAAGCTCGATCTTTGACCATTTGGGCGGGGGTCCTGTGAGACCGGCAGCTGATTTGCGGGAAACTGAATGACGAGGAAACTGGAATATCTAAACGAGATCGAGCGCTGCGTCTCCTGGCTCGCAGCCTGGACGATCCACCACGCCAACCACCACCGCGAGGGCGATGAGATCAAGGTCGGGGGGCATCAGGCCTCGTCCGCGTCGCTGAGCACCATCATGACCGCGCTCTACGGTTCGGTCCTGCGCCCGCAGGATCGGGTGGCGGTCAAACCCCATGCGGCGCCGATCTTCCATGCACTTCAGTATCTGGCGGGCAACCAGACCCATGAAAAGCTCATGAACTTCCGCGGCTACAAGGGCGCGCAGAGCTACCCTTCGCGGACGAAGGATGTCGACGATGTCGACTTCTCGACCGGGTCGGTGGGTCTCGGCGTTGCTCAGACGCTGTTCTCGTCGCTGGTGCAGGACTACGTCTCGGGTCACGGCTGGATGAAGGAGCGTACCGAGGGCCGAATGGTCAGCCTGATCGGCGACGCCGAGATGGATGAGGGCAACATCTGCGAGGCCCTGATCGAAGGCTGGAAGCACGGGCTCAGGAACTGCTGGTGGGTGGTCGACTACAATCGCCAGTCGCTCGACGCCGTGATCCGGGAGGGCCTCTGGCAGCGGTTCGAGCAGATTTTTCGCAACTTCGGCTGGGACGTGATGGTCCTGCGCCACGGCGCTCTGCAAGAGGCTGCCTTTGCCGAGCCGGGGGGCGAGAAGCTGCTCGAGTGGATAGAGCGCTGTCCGAACCAGCTCTATTCGGCGCTGACCTTCCAAGGGGGTGCTGCCTGGCGCAAGCGGCTGCTCGACGAGATCGGAGACCAAGGGCCGGTCACCACTCTGATCGAACGCCGCTCCGACGACGAGTTGCAGGCGTTGATGACGAACCTTGGCGGGCATGACATGCCGAGCCTCCTCGAAGCCTTCGAGGCGGCGTCCAGGCATGACCGTCCCGTCTGCTTCATCTGTTACACCATCAAGGGCTACGGTCTGCCGCTTGCCGGACACAAGGACAACCACGCGGGGCAGATGACGCCCACGCAGATGGAAGACTACCGCCTGCAAATGGGCGTAAAGCGGGGTGAGGAGTGGGACAAATGGGCGGCCGCCAACTTGCCGGAAGCGGAACTTGACGCCTTCTTCGCAAGGGCGCCGTTCTTCAGTGAGGGCCGTAGGAGGCTGTCTGCGCCGTCGGTGCCGGTGCCCGAAACCCTTCCGTCACCGGGGCAGCCCGGCAAGCCGCTCTCGACCCAGATGGGCTTCGGCCAGTTCCTGAACGACATCGCACGAGAGCGCAGTCTGCTTGCCGACCGCATTGTCACCACCTCGCCCGATGTGACGGTCTCGACCAATCTCGGTGGCTGGGTCAACCGGCGCGGCCTTTTCGCCCGGGAGACCATGGCGGACACCTTCAAGGCCGAACGCATTCCGTCGACCTTTACCTGGAATTTGGGCCGAAGGGGCAGCACCTCGAGCTCGGGATCGCCGAGTCGAACCTGATGATCATGCTCGGGGCGCTCGGTCTCTCGCACTCGATTAATGGCGTGCGCCTACTGCCGATCGGGACAGTCTATGATCCCTTCATCTACCGATCGGCCGACCAGCTAAACTACGCCTGCTATCAGGATGCGCGCTTCATGCTGGTCGCAACGCCCTCGGGCGTGACGCTGGCGCCCGAGGGCGGGGCACACCAGTCGATCGGCACCCCATTGATCGGCATGGCGCAGGATGGGCTTTGCGCCTTCGAACCGGCCTTCGTGGACGAACTGTCCGTGATCATGCGCTTTGCCTTCGATTACATGCAACGTAATGGCGAGGGGAATCCGGATGAGACGACGTGGCTGCGTGATCAGACCGGAGGATCGGTCTATGTTCGCCTGTCAACCCGGCCGCTCGAGCAGCCGCTGCGCGACATGAAACCGGCGCTCGCGCGGGACATCGTCAACGGCGCCTATTGGCTGCGTCCGCCCGGGCCGAACGCGAGTGTCGTCATTGCTTACCAAGGCGTTGTCGCGCCGGAGGCGATTGCCGCGACGGGTCTTCTGGCGGAGGACCGGCGCGATGTCGGGCTGCTCGCGATCACCTCCGCGGACCGGCTTAATGCGGGCTGGCAGGCGGCGGAACGAGCCCGGCAGCGTGGCGCGATTGGCGCCCTGAGTCATATCGAGCGGCTGCTCGCGCCGCTATCGCGTGACTGCGGCATCGTCACCGTGATCGACGGCCACCCGGCGACGCTCGCGTGGCTCGGTGGGGTTAACGGGCATCGCGTGAAGGCGCTCGGGGTCGAGCATTTCGGCCAGACGGGGACTATTGCGGACCTCTACCGTCACCACGGCCTGGACACCAACGCCATCGTACATGCGGCACAGGCGGTGAGTGCGGGACCGGCTGTTCGCTACCGGAAGGCGCTGCCTTGACCATGAGCTACCGGACGCTTCGGGCCGGTACGGATCGGCTCACGTCCACCGCCCGGCCATTTCCACGGGCGTTCCGGTTCGCTTCAAAGCGGACAGCTGCCAGGGACACTGTGGACGTTCTGATCGCGCTAGAGTAGCTCGTGCGACCCCCAGGGTCACCTGGAATACGCAGGGAGGCGGCTTTTATTTAGCCTTGCGTCCAATTACGAATTCGATCCAATCCAGTCCGGAGCAAAAGCTCCGCGTCCTCCCGATTTTCGGCTTCGACGTAGCACCGCATTTCCGGGGCATTTCCGGATGGACGCAAATGCAAGACACGCTTATCCGCGAGAGTGATACGAAGCCCGTCAACATCGCTAACCTTGCTTACCACTCCAATCGACCCGACGAAGGCGGCGATGTTAGTTTCCGCTGTACGAAGGTATGTCATGAGGCGAGTGCTGCTTTCGACGGAAAAATTTTCCAAGCGATCCGCCACCGCCGCTGGCAATTGAAAGGAACTGCCAATCTCCGACAGTGGCTGCCCACTTCTATTAACAAGGGAAAGTGCCGCAAGGATGGGGAGAAAACTGTCGCGTGTAGGTAGCGCTGGCAGTTTAGTTCCGTTCGGGTCAAAGTCCGTGCCGGTCAACAAACCACCGTTTGCTTCGAAACCAACAACGCGCTCGTGACCCGACGCAACCAAATCGAGCATGGCAGCAATAACAAATGGAGATCCAACCTTGGTTCGCACGACTTTAAAAGAACCTGCGGTCTCGATACCAGAGTTTGATGTGACCGGCGTGACGACTGCCTTCGCTTGCAGGAAGTTCGCCGTAATCAGGCCTAACAAATCACCGCGAAGGGGGTCTCCGTGGTCGTCAGCTACCAGTGGGCGGTCACCATCGCCATCTGCCGAGACGACCGCATCAAGCCGATGCTCTTTGGCCCAGAGCTTGAACTGTTGAGCAGTCTCGTCAGAGACCGCTTCAGTGTCGACAGGAATAAAACCTTCCGAACGTCCCAGGGTTACGACCGTCGCACAGTGATATGAGAGAATGTCAACCAAGAGATCGCGCGCGACTGTGCTGTGCTGATATACGCCCACCGTTAAGCCCTTTAGAGCATTAATCTCCATAAGCTTTCGATTGCGCGCCATGAAAAAGGCCTTGCATTCGGCCTCCCGGTGCTGCCGACGTGCAACAGCACCTTCAAGGACGTGTCCGCGCTTCTCCAACTGCAAGGCGATGCGCGTTATCTCCCGCTCATCACCCTTGTCGATCTCACCGTCGGGTCGATAGAATTTTATTCCATTACGGTCGGCCGGAATGTGCGAGCCTGTGATCATCAAACAACCACTCTTACGCGCCTGAGCATACAGTGCCAGGGCAGGGGTGGGGACTGCGCCGCAATCGACTACGATGAAGCCGAGCGCAGACAGTGCCGCCGCACAGACGGCGGCGATGGCCGGACTCGAGGCGCGAAAGTCGCGCCCTATGAGTATCTCGTCGCCAATTCTAGCCAGGCCGGATTCCAGCAGGAATGTCGCGAATGCCGTTGCATATAGGGCAGAGGCGGCTCCTGCTAGTTCTGTCGCCAGGCCCCGTAATCCACTTGTTCCGAATTTCATACCAAATCCGACGTTGCTAACCGGGTTTTGAAGGTAACATGCTCAAACTTTGGCTCGTCCGGAATGCCCATCGACAGATCCCTCGGACGAGAACAAGAAGTACATTCGGTTACCGTAGACGCGTTCGGTTCTCGACGGTTACCCTTGTGAGGATTGACGCAGTCGGCGCCGGCGTGGGCAGCGCACCGTGACCTTCATAGCGACGAGGTTGGAGCGGATGGGGTCCGGGTCCGGCAGGGCTCCTCGCGGCTGGCTCACATGAGCGCTATCGCCATCGAGTGATTGTCTCAGTCCACATTAGCTCTGGGTCCCGAAAGCGCGTACAGGCCTGAGACGCAGCAAATCCTCTTATCTATCGCCGTTCGGTGTAGCTCCCGTTCAGAAATGCATGATAGACACTCTCGATGCCTTCCATGAGAGTGATCTTTGCTGCCCATCCCAAAGTGCGCAGCTTGTCGACGCTCATCAGCTTTCGCGGTGTACCGTCAGGTCTAGAGTGATCATGCGCGATCTCCCCGGTAAATCCGACTACACGGCAGATCATTCTAGTCAGCTCTAGGATCGTGATGTCCTGTCCGCAGCCGAGATTCACGTGATCATGGTCAGAGTAGTTCTTCAGAAGGAAGACTAATGCGTCGGCGCAGTCGTCGACGTGCATGAATTCCCGACGTGGTGTGCCCGTGCCCCAGATGGTGATTTGCTTATCACTTATGAGCTTAGCTTCATGCGCTTTCCGGATCAGCGCTGGGATGACGTGGCTTGACTGCAAGTCATAATTGTCGCCTGGCCCGTAGAGATTCGTCGGCATAGCGGAGATGTAGTCACGGCCATATTGCTGGCGATAGGCTTGAGCCATTTTGATGCCGGTGATCTTGGCGACGGCGTAGCATTCGTTGGTGCGCTCTAGTGGCCCGGTCAATAGCGCGCTTTCAGGAATGGGCTGTGGTGCCATCTTCGGATAGATGCAAGACGAGCCGAGGAAGAGGACGCGGTCGACATTGTTTTCGTGGGCTGCCGCGAAGATATTGGCCTCGATCATCAGATTGTCGTAAAGAAAGTCGACCGGATAGGTGGCGTTCGCGAGAATACCGCCTACCTTTGCTGCCGCCATAACGATAGCGTCCGGTTTCATCACTGCCACGAAGTTTTCAACTTCGGTCTGTCGCTTGAGATCTAGCTCTCCCCGAGGGGCGGCCACAACTTTGCAGTCTTCGGACGCGAGGCGGCGTACAACAGCGCTGCCCACCATACCTTTATGGCCAGCGACCCACACGGTTTTTCCGTTCAGATCATACATTACGCTTCCTTCATGACTACAGATGTCTGCATGACCTTCAGGTCTTCGCGGACCATTTCCGCAACAAGGTCGCGCACGGATATCTCATGCACCCAGCCGAGCTTCTCCTTTGCCTTGGTAGCGTCACCCAGGAGAAGATCGACTTCCGTGGGGCGGAAGTAGCGTGGGTCCACTTGGACTAGGCATCTGCCGCTCGCTACATCATGGCCCTTTTCGTCGACACCCTTGCCACGCCATTCGATCTCGACGCCGACATCTTCGAAAGCCCACTCGACGAATTTGCGGACAGGAGTCGTTTTGCCCGTAGCCAGCACGTAATCATCCGGTTGATCCTGCTGCATCATCATCCACATACCTCGCACGTACTCACGCGCATGCCCCCAATCGCGTTGAGCATCGAGATTGCCGAGATAAAGCTTGTCCTGCTTGCCCAGGTAAATAGCAGCGGCAGCGCGGGTGATCTTGCGCGTCACAAAAGTTTCCCCACGAAGGGGGCTTTCGTGATTAAAAAGAATGCCGTTGGAAGCGTGCATACCATAGCCCTCGCGATAATTGACGACCATCCAGTAGGCGTAGAGCTTGGCGGCGGCGTAAGGGCTGCGCGGGTAAAAGGGCGTCGTTTCGTTCTGCGGTACGGACTGCACGAGGCCGTATAGCTCTGAAGTCGAGGCTTGATAGAAGCGGGTCTTGTCCGTCAGACCGAGGAGGCGAATCGCCTCAAGAAGTCGCAATGTACCGATACCGTCCGCGTTTGCTGTGTACTCAGGTGTTTCGAACGACACCTGGACATGGCTCTGAGCAGCCAAGTTGTAAATTTCGTCTGGCTGAGATTCCTGAACCACGCGGATGAGGTTAGTCGAATCAGTGAGATCACCGTAATGCAAGATTAAGCGCGGATCGGATTCGTGCGGGTCTTGGTAGAGGTCTTCGATACGACCGGTGTTGAAGGAAGAGGAACGTCGCTTAATCCCATGGACGATGTAGTCTTTTTTGAGAAGAAGACGGGCAAGATAGGCACCATCCTGTCCAGTTATGCCCGTAATAAGAGCAACTTTCCTGCTATCACCCATTCTATTCCTGCTCTATTAAAGTTTAAAGTTTCGGCTCCGGCTCGCCACGCCGATACAATGTGCGGCCCGCCCCGTGCCCTATGGAGCACTTCGACAGATGCGGCGCGAAGATCGTCATTGACGGTCCGCCAGCCGAGCACACCTGCTCTGCTTAGAGTCACGAGCAAAAATAGAGTCGCGCCGCTAACCTGTCGGACTCGTACGTGCGGTCTGAGTGCCGCTCAGCTCACGCCCTGAGCGACATGTACTCCCAGCACCTTGCAGCTGATTTTCTCTTCTATCAGCGAGTGAGGACGCCTTTCTTTCTTGCTTCAGCGTCTTCTAATGGGAATTGTTTGGATCAGTGAAATCGATTGTTTGGATAAAGTGCATCCACAGAATGGATGGTCTGAGCGAGCAGCGGGGCGCATCGCCGGCCCGGAGTCGTAGCGCGAGCTTCCGTTCGGGGTGAGGACAAAGTTCGTGGCCGCGAGCCCTCACCACAGCATCCGGCACAGGTCGTGCAGAACTTTGGGAGCCGACTGCGGATTCTGTCGATCAGCTGGTTCCAGGCGCGTCGAGCCGTCGACCTCATCTCGCCCGGTATCGGTTGCTGTATGCAGCCTTGCACCCTTGGCGTACGGCGTCGACGGAATGATTTGCTTCGGCAGGCAGTGTCGCAGCGTTTCCGGCTGATTCGGCTCTATTGACCGGGCCCGCGTCAGCCGAGCCCCTTCATCATGGCATCCAACACACGGATGGCCGGCATCCACTCAATAGATTTTACATATGCCGCGGAGGCCCAGTAGAGAAGGCTGAACCGGAAGCGAGGGCAACCCCAAGCTAGGGCATCGGCTTCAAGCTTTGCGAGCGTCACGGGATTAGTGGGCAGTGCTGAGTGAGCTCTTCTGCCCTATGGCCCGGCCACTGCCAAGGGCGCGGCGTCAGGGTCTACTAGTGTCGACTAAGGATTCCAACCGGATGCAACCTCCTCTCCGAAACGAGATTTCCGAAAATGCATGTTAGTGGATTGGAAAAGCGCCGGTTCGTCGTCTCTCGGAGGCGTACGGGGTTCGGTGATTGTCTGTGGTCGTTGGCGGCCGCTTGGCGCTACGCGCAGCGGTCGGGACGAACTCTAGTCATCGACTGGCGGGGCGCCTGCTACCTCGACCAACCCTTCACAAATGCGTTTCCGGTGTTCTTCCAGCCGATCAATGACATCGCTGGGGTGCCGGCTATTTCCGACGACCGGATCAAGGACGTTTCCTTCCCTGGTCCATTCTTCCCGGAGTGGTGGAACAGGCCGGCGATCGAGTGCCTTTACCGGCCAGATGAGCAGATTTTCCAAGAGCGCGATGAGTTGGGCGAGCTCTTTCAGGCCGAACACGATGTCGAAGCGAACACAGTAGTGTGTGACGCTTGTCTGATGTGGCGGTGCGATGAGGAAGCAGAGCGGCAGGTGTTCCAGAGTGTCAAGCCTCGGCCAGAAATTCAAGCCCGCATAGATGCCATTTATCAGGAATGTTTTGAGGGGCACAGCATCATCGGGATTCATGTTCGGCACGGCAACGGTGAAGACATTATGGAGCATGCGCCCTACTGGGCCGATCCGGAGCTCGCCGTTCGGCAAGTGTGCGCTGCAATTGAGAAGGCTAAGGCGTTACCGCACCCTAGGCCTGTGCGGCTGTTCTTATGCACGGACAGCGCGCGGATACTGGATCTTCTGTCGGCCAGGTTTCCCGATCTGCTCACTGTCCCGAAGCACTTCGGATCCAATCAAGGTGGCCCCTTACACACTGCAGCACTCGGGATTGACGGCGGAATTTCCGCCCTCGTTGAGATGTATCTTCTCGGGCGCTGCGATACCGTAATTCGGTTTCCCCCGACGAGCGCCTTTACACGATATGCACGCCTTTTCGCACCACGGGTAATTGAATTCGATCTGAAAGAGCCAAGTCGTTTGACTTTGATAGAGGGCAGCCAAGTCTCTGATCTCAGTTAAGACCCGCGACCTTGCGCAATTCGGCAGACGCAACCAACAGGCATAGTTGAATGCGCATTTCTCACCGACGCCAGTGGAGGCGTCGTACATTACCGATAGCGTCGTCATCTGACGCCGCCCGCAACGCGCCAGAACTTCGCTGTTACGCCGGGGCCGCAGACAAGCCAGAGCGACGGCGATCGTGACGCTGACGCTCGAAAGAACGCGGGCGATCACTCCAGAGACGAAATCGAGGTTAGTTATGAAAGTGATTCCCGTGATCATCAGCGGCGGAGCCGGATCGCGGCTATGGCCCGCCTCAAGGCAATCGCACCCCAAACCTTTCCTCAAAGTAGCGGATGGATATTCTCTCATTCAGCACACTGTGCTGCGCGCCGCTTCGATAGAAGGTGTCGTGGAACTCGTCGCTGTGACATCCGGGGAACACCTCTTCCTGACCAAGGACGAATTTGACGAATTGGATTCCGTGGTCCTGCCACGCACGTTTCTGCTCGAGCCCGAAGCTCGGGATACGGCCGCCGCCGTGGCTGCAGCCGCGATCCATGCGAGGGCAACGCAAGGCCCTGACGCGATCCTGTGCGTTTTCCCGGCCGATCACCTGATTAGCAACCTGCCTGCGTTTCTAGACGTCATGGGCCTGGCCATGGAACATGCGAAGCTCGGGCGGATCGCCACATTGGGCATCACCCCAACCAGACCGGACACGGCATTCGG
Source organism: Mesorhizobium sp. M0016 (assembly GCF_040324035.1). Taxonomy (NCBI): domain Bacteria; kingdom Pseudomonadati; phylum Pseudomonadota; class Alphaproteobacteria; order Hyphomicrobiales; family Phyllobacteriaceae; genus Mesorhizobium; species Mesorhizobium sp. M0016. The sequence goes on from NZ_JAMYVM010000018.1 coordinate 103,066, forward strand.
CTACATCGAAGCAGATGGTGAGAACGTCGTCCGTTTCGTTGAAAAACCGGATCTGGATACAGCCAAAGCCTATGTCGCGTCTCAACGCTTCTTCTGGAACGCCGGCATCTTCTGCTTCAGTGCGCAAACCATGCTCGACGAGATGGTTTTGCATTGTCCCGAGGTGCTCCAGGCCGTCGCCGACAGCTACGAGAACGGCCGCGCCAGTCAATGCCAAGGCTTTGCCAAAATCGAACTCGCGCCTGAGCATTTCGGTTCCGCGCCGCGGATCTCGCTCGACCACGCTGTCATGGAGAAAACTAACAAACTTGCCGTGATTCCCTGCGACATGGATTGGAACGACATCGGATCTTGGAACGCAATGGCCGATTTAATCGCCCCCGACGAAAGCGGGAACAGGATACGCGGCGATGTGCACATGGTCGACACGACCGGCACCTATGTGAGCTCCGACAAGCGCGTCATCGGCACGGTGGGCGTAAGCGACCTGATGATCGTTGATTCCCCGGACGCTTTGCTTGTCACATCCCGCGACCGCGTTCAGGACGTTAAGAAGCTCTTCGAGAGCCTCAAGGCTTCGGGACATGAAGCCCATCTGGTCCATAGCACGGTACACCGGCCCTGGGGTACCTTTACGGTTCTGGAGGAAGGCGAGCGCTTCAAGATCAAACGCATCGAGGTGAAGCCCGGTCGCCAGTTGAGCCTGCAGATGCACTATCATCGTTCGGAGCACTGGGTCGTGGTCAGCGGCTCCGCCAAGATCGTCAATGGCGAGCAGGAGTTGTTCCTGGGGACAAACGAATCTACTTACATCCCCTGCGGCCATAAGCATCGGCTCGAGAACCCAGGCAGAATTGACCTGGTGATCATTGAAGTGCAGAGCGGCGATTATCTCGCCGAGGATGATATCGTTCGCTTCGACGACGAATATGGTCGAACGTAGATAACAGTACAAAAAAGTTACACGACGAGGCGTCGCTCAAGGATCTCTGTCGTGGGTTCTGGGCCTGACATTGGCAAGCAGCGGGCCGAGCGTGTCATAGTATCCGCCCCGCGCTCTCATCAGGCACTCGATCGTGGTCGAAAACGTCGGTGAGCGCTTGACAGCGCGCCGTCCGCGGTAACGAAGACTTCAGATCTTTCTTAGGCGGATCCGTTGCTCAGCTGTTCAACGGCACAGCCCGTATTTCAGCCTGTAGGCGGCGATGAAATCCTCATCGCTGCAGATGCAGCGGCCGCTGGAATCTTTGGCTTTCGGATCATGGAGGTGAGAACCAAGGGGGCGCAGTAGGTTCACGCGAGTGCTGGTTGTCGGACTCATCGGAAAACCCGCACTATGCTTGACCAGGTCTGCGGCAAGCATGATCCCGGCAAGCGCTGATTGAAAGGCCATCGGAACCACGGTTCGAACGAGACGACTTCCATCGCTAAGCTGGAACACCAGACCGCCGCAGATAGCCTGCTGATAAAATGAACGGAGGGGCTGGCCAACAAACGCGGCGAGCGGCTCAAACGGCACAGCCATCGCCGTAGCCACCCGAGCTACGAACTCATTGGGGACTCCTGTATTAGTCTGCAGGAGCGTTTTTACCTCATCGTGTGCTTCCGGCATTCCGAGTTCCTCCGCGACCAGTTGGTGTTCGTCCTTGGATTTCCCGGTCGGCATGTACATGCAGCAAAGGCAAGCCTGGCTGTCATCGAAACCATGCCGCGAGATGCCTAGATCTTGCTCCTGAGTCCAGGCGTTCGCGATCCATCGGGGCAGAGCACCTTGGACAGCCAGACGGTCGGCGGCGGTGTCAAGCGCCACACCCACTCGGTCGAATACCCAGTCGCCCCGGCGCGCAACATATTCTGCCCACTTCATAGGGTGCGCCTCGACTTCAAGGGCGGTGGACCGAAGGGCGTTGGTTGCGAGGGCCGCCTTAGAGAGGCCGACCTCCGCCTGACCTGCCAACACGTAGCGCTGCAGGTTTGAGAGTTCGATAGCTTCGTGATCAACTACATGCAGGCGCCCCGACAGACCGGATTGCCTCGCCAGCGCCCAGAGCGAGCCATGGCCTATCGCGCCGAGCCCAACGAGGTGCGTTTCGCCAAGGTTGACAGGGAAATTTAAGGGGCTGGAATCGCCGGCGTTGCTCTTGTTGTAGGTGCATAAAGAGAGGTCGATGTTCTCGTCCAGCTCGGCGCCGGTCAGCTGGGAAGCAAAGATGGTTCGAAAGACGTTGGCGGCGGCAAAGCAGCTTGCGGCGCCGGCTCCATAAGGCAGCAAGCTCGAGCCAGAGCCCACCGGGTCCGTACGCGACAGCTTTGCCGCCCAACCCTGGGATCCCATGAAAAACGTCGGGCACCGAAGTGATGGGTGCGCCGCGCCTGCAGCTACACAGACCGTCGCATACTTGCCGGAACGCCGGATGCTGATTTTTGGATTGATCGACTTTGCCAAGCGCTCGAGTGCTTGTGCTTGAGAGCTCGCGGCCATATCCAGGGGGAGTATGGCCAGAACCGGATACAGTCTGGCAAGCAACCTGACCGTAAGGTCAAGCGTCGCCTGGCCCTCGGCACACGAAGCGGCGTGGCTGTCGAAGGCCACAGCCACGACCTGCTTTTCGAGGGCTGCTTTGAAGTCGCATAGATGAAAGTCGGCCAGCACCTGAGAAGCTGCCGTGGCGGCGCGGTCAATGAAGTTAGCGAGTGCCATCGTTCAACCCGTTATCGTGATCATCCGCCTTAGTGCCGCGGATGGGAACTCATTCCAGTTCGCCTTCGCGTCAAGTCGATAGGCGGCGACCCGAGCAAGATCGAAAGGCTCGCGGGCGAAATTGGGCACCACCAGCGACAGACACCCAACTGTGGTAGCGACCGCGTAGGCGTCGTCGGTCGTCGAATGGTAGGCTCGGCCCGGATGGCTATGGATCTGGGCGAAGAGTTTAAGGCTGCTCTTGTAGAGCCAGACATTGAGCCGGTGTAGTTCTTCGGCCGGAACTATCACGCAAACGCCGTCGCCCGTCCGAATGTGACGCTGTGCCGGGATAACCGTCTCTGTTACGCCAAAGTGTTGGTCTTGCTGAACGCCGACCCAGAGCGCCATCCCCTCATGGCCCTGTCGCCCAACTGAGCGCAGGTGCGCCTGGACACTTGAAAGACAGTCTCGGGGAAGAGCGACTGTCCCGACATCCTTGAGCTCGGTCATTCTGGAATGGCGGGTAGGGGTGCTATCATGGCTCCCACTGAGATTTGGAACTGATACTGAAGCTGCTCCACGGGACCGGTCCCGTACTTGATGATCTTGTCCAGGATGAAGGCCAAACAGCCCTCGCCAGAACCCCGATGGAGAAGCCATGAATCACCTGAATGGGCTGGATTGTCGTGGTATTCCCGGACGCCTGCCATGCACAGGAATGGCGTGTGTTCCGCACTGTTGGCCTGGATGAAGTCCGACAGCGACGGAGCGTTCTGCTGCATGAGGACCAAAATCATATCCGGTGGGGTTCCGGGTAGATGCGGTCGTCTCAGCATCCTGAGCAGCAAATCTTTCCGGGCAATCGGCCGGCGTATAAAGGGGTCTACGAAGACCACCGACGGAGGTCGGAGGTCGTAATTGGAGAAGTCGATCTCGACAGCTGCACCGATGATCTGTGGCTTTATCTTCGGCGGTACGAAGATGAAGAAGGCCGTCGGGAAGCTCGCCTCGATCAGGAAACAACCCTGAGCCCGGTAAATACCTGCTTGTGTTTGGAACCAGCCGATCTGCCGATCGAACTTCGCTCGGGAGACCTCCGGGTCCACGGTTTGGAGTTCAGGCACCTGCGACGCCCGCCTTTAGGCTGAGGAACAGGGTCACAGTGGTCGCGAAACCGAAATCGCCAGCTTTTTTGTCGACGTCGAGCAAGGTGCCGGCCTCGTCCTTGAATTCCCAATTCTCGGCCGGTTGGGCGACGTTCTTCGTATTTTCAAGCGCTTTGGTGCGGACGACGTGAAGCGGCTGGTTGGGATTGGCTTCGACCTGTGTGGGCTGGCCGTTCACCACCACCGTGATCTCGATCTTCCCGGGGCCGCCGCCGTGATTTTCGCCCTTGCCCGAATCCTTCGACATTGTCCTACTCCTGTGGCTTACCAACGGGCCCCAAGCCGCCAGTGCAGACCTGCTGGTGAGCGGGCTGGCGGTCCTCAATCGTCCACTCGGCGCCACGGACCGCGAGTACGCGAAAGACAAGGGATAACATCGAATCGATGCTGTCTCCTTTTATGGGGACTTGTGGGGCAAGTAAACGGCCGAAACTGCTCTTCACAACTATAATCGATTAGAGCATTGGCAAAATACGGGCCCCCCCTATTCATGAACACGCCGCAGCTTGCTCATTCCACTGGCCGCGTGCAACTCGGGCACTCGGTGATTCAGTTGGCAACATGCAAAATGGACCCACGCCGCAATATCCAACGTCGAAGTCGGCAATACTCCCGCAAGTTGTCCCTGCTCGTTTGGAATAACGCGCCTCGGTTGGGCCTGCTCTCGCCCTCTCCTGACAACGTCGCCCAGGCCCTCGCTCGCGAGATCGGCTCGCGGGTGCAGATCGCGGGCGCTCGCGCTGCGAGCTGCTTGGCCTCTGCACCCAAGTTCCGGCCAGGAGCACTTACCTGGCCGATGGCCTTCCCGTCGCGTTGTTGTGGATCTGCGTCACGCCTCCCCGAAGCATCTGATCGCCCCGGGCAGCGCCGTTGGCACCGTCGTGCACGCTCTGCGCCACCTGGATCCAATGCTTGCGCACGACGTTGCGCAGGTGGCCGCGCGCCAGCTATCGGTGAGCGACAAGAAAGCACTTGTCGCTGGCGCCACTCGGGCACCTGCATGGATGCGGCCGACGCTCGTCGCCATCGCCAACAACGCAAGTGGTGCCCTTGGTGGATAAGGTTGCCCTCTTGCCGTCCGAGATGCGACTGCGGACCTGCGCTCCGACTACCGTGGCATGCCGCCGTATGTTCGATGAAAAGCCACTGTCGTTCGACGAAGTCGTTTCGCGTCACCGGAAATTTAAAGAAACCACCAATGCCTCGTCGCCCGTTCTGCAGAAGCCGGACGAGTAATTCAAGTCTGAGCAGCGTACGGCCGAATACAGGGCCCGTTGTTCCAATCGGGGCAATCGGCCGGCACTGGCGTTATCGCGACAGGAACAGTTCCCGATCTTTTTACTTCGCCAACCACTGCTTTGCGCCCCATGTCGGCCATTGAGGTGACTGTTACCACTGTCTGAAAGCAGATGAGGTGGATGGCTCCCGCTCCCGGCATCTTTGCCACAGTGGGTTTGCTGTCAGGCAACCCGAGCAAAGGAGCCATCCGCCATGCAGATTACCACCGTGGGCCTCGATCTGGCCAAGCGCATTTTTCAAGTTCACGCCGTCGACGCGTCTGGAGACGTTGTTGTGCGCAAGGCACTGCGCCGATCGCAAGTTATGTGAAGCGCGGCAAGAATGATGCGGTGGACGCGGAAGCGATCTGCGAAGCGGTGACACGCCCGACCATGCGCTTCACACGCAATCTTCTGGTCAAGCAGCGCAGGCAACTCGTGAACATGATCCGCGGCTTGTTGGCTGAGTTCGGCATCGACATTCCCCAAGGTTTGGAGCGGGCGCTCAGGCTGGCGCACCAGATCGCCGCGAAGGAAGCGACGCCGGAAGTGCCGGCAATGGCAACGCAGGTTCTCGGTCTTCTGTGCGGGCAGGTGCTCGACACCCATGTTCGTCTCCAGGCGATCGACCGTTCGATCAGTGCCCTCCAACGAACCGACGACGTCGCACGACGCTTGTCGACGATCTTCGGTACTCCGGTAGGGGCTACAGCGTTGGCGGCCTCGGTTGCCGATCCGGGTCAGTTCCGCTCGGGTCGAGAGTTCGCCGCCTGCCTTGGGCTGACACCTTCGCAAAACTCGAGCGGCGGCAAAGATCGGCTCGGCCGCATCACCAAGAAGGGCGACCGTATCTGAGAAAGCTCCTGGTCGTCGGCGCTACATCGTTGATTCGTCGGGCGAGATACAAACCGGAGACAGCGGATCCGCGCCTCCTCGCGTTGCTCGCCAGGAAGCCAGCGCGCGTGGCAAGCGTAGCCATGGCAAACAAGATGGCCCGCGTGGTGTGGGCGATCATGGCGCGCGGCGAAACCTATCAAGCTCGCCATGCCGCGAGCCTTGCGGCGTAAGGTTCGAAGAGGATGAAATTTTAAGGGCAGAGAACAGTTCGAGCCGATCGATCGGCTCAATGAGGTTGTGAGAGCGACGCGATGTGATGGCGAGACCGGTCAGGCCGGGAACAGGGACAACCCGTCGAATGTCCGAGGCATCATAGCCTGATAAGCAGATTGGGACCCAGTTCGCCGACCCCATCAGGGCCAGCAGTCTCGAATGGCTGCATCAACAGGCCGGACAGAAGACTGCACCCGACCAACGCGCCATAATGTCGAATTACCTCTTGCATCGCGGGAGCCATCCACAGAAGACATTGTTGGCGACCACGCTGGAGGTCGCGGTTGCGCCACAAGCAATCGTTTCCGCGCCGATTGCAGCCCGTTGCTGTCGCAACGCCTCCGCCCTAGCCTAACACGTGACCCCTGTTGGCGTGTCCCATCGAAGGCGTCGGTAGGCTGTACAAGGCGCGAGCCGTCAATAAGGCGTCTACCGCCCGGACCGGTTTGTTGCCCAGAATGATCCATGCTCCTGGCGCGGGAGCTAGAGCAGACAGCCTGTCACGTTCCATAACGCCTCCAACCGCAGATCAAGCAAAATGGACGTCTAGGCGCACTAGCAGGAGATCTACAAGAAAACGGGCGAGCGTCTGCGCCTTCCCCACTTTTACCCATCTCTCTATTCGCCTGGGATGTATCTCGGGACCACGCGGAAATTACAGAGATCTCGACTCAAACGAAGGTGATAAAAATTGTGCCTCTATTGCGCTTGGATTTCTTTCAGGACATTATGGAGTTTCCAGAGCCGTTAACACCGTATGCTCAAGCGCAAATGATAAATAGGGAGATCGCTTATGTGGTCTGCTTGCCGCTTTTGGGTCGTGTTCATCACTCTCCTGCCGGTGTTATTCGCAGCACCAGCGGCTGCTAGTTGTCCGGACTGTAACGACGAACGTTGCGTCTTTGGCGCCTGCGGATGCGTGCCGCGAATTGGCTGCGTTATCCCGGTCCCCATTCCTGGGACCACGAAGCCTGGCTCGCTGGTTCCGGATTCGCCAGTTCCGTTGCCTCCGTCGATCCAAGAGAAAGTCGACGAGCTCGGCGAGGACGCAACGCGCACAGTCCAGCAGCTCGGAGGCGACACGCTGACGACCATCCAAAAAGCTGCCGGCGACACGGTCCGGACATTGCAGCAAGCCAATGGAGACGTCTTTGCGACGGTTCAACAGGCCGGCGAGGATGCTATCACCACGACCCACAAAGCAGCAGGCGACGTGGCCGCGACTTATGTCAAGGCGTGGCGCGACGTCGGTGAGCAGGGAAAGCGCAGTTTTGATGATGCTGTTGATGCCGGCGAGGCGACGAAGCACTTTGTAGAAAATCAAACCAAGGCTGATTTCGAAGCCCTAAATAAAGCTGCTAAGCGATTTGAAGACGGAAAAGTTGTCGACGCCATGTGGGGGCTCGGCATGGACCCGCTCAAGTCCGGCGAAGAGAACTTCGCTAAAGCAACCCAAGAGAGCAAGGTGATCAGTGCCGCTGCCGCCACAGCGGCAGCCGCTTACGGCGGGCCCGCCGGTGCCGCCGCATATGCCGCCTGGTCGACCTATCGCCAAACGGGCAACGCTGACATGGCACTACGCGCCGGACTGTTGGCTGCAGTAACCTCCCAGACTGGCTCATCAATCGGGCAGATGCCGACCGGTACCGCCGGCGAGATCATTAAGAAGGCTGCCATGGCCGGCGCCGCAGGTGGTGTCGCAGTTGCCGCTGCCGGTGGTGACGAGCAAGCCATCAAAGACGGATTCCTGAAGTCAGCGGGCGCAGTGCTTGTCCAAGGAGGAACTGAAAAGCTGAAGGCGTATTCTCCGGAAGCCAATGACGCATATGAAATCGCGCAATGTATTTCGGCTCGCGACGTCGACTGCTTGTCAAACACGACATGGGCACGGGATGCTAAGGGGAAGATCTTATACGATGAAACGGGCAAGCCGAGGATCGATACCAGCGAGATTGACCCCGACAACTACATAGGAAAGTGGAGTCAGGTTGACCCGCAGTCGGTGGAAGGCCAGGTGAATGCCATCATCGCGCAAACCTCAAAACTCCCTAAAACGGAGGCAATACCCATTTTGGACAACAAGTGGGTTCTGACCTGGACCTTAGGCAAGGAACGTCACATCAAGAAGGAAAGGCCTGCTGTAGTCCTCACCTATGTCGGAGACGACCCTCCGTTTGTTTCTACGGTTACCTACGGCGACGCGGCTACCGAAGCCTCCCAGCCGCCGCCAGAAGATGCAAGGCCGGACACTGGTGATAAGCTAGTCGCCTACTACGAAAAGCCTGCCGATAGAAAGAGAGTAATAGACGCCTTTGAGAAGAATTCGATCGAGTACACTAAACTTGACTATGTCGGTCTAGAACATACGAAAACTTTGTCAAACGCCTTAATCTGCGGACCAAATACGCGCATTGCAGATCTAAAAAAGGTGGCGTTTTCTCTAATGAGAGCGGGCGTAGATATAAAGTACATTGGAACGAAATCTACCAATAAACATGGGCAGATATCCGTATTAAATCTTCAGAGGAAAAAGTTAACTATTAACACACCGAACATTACACGAAAGCAGGTAAATGAACTTACTACGTGTCCTGCGGCATTAAAGAATTTTTAAAAACCAAGCTTCCTCTCCCCGAAGGTCGCGAGTTCTTGTGTCCGCTGTGGGTAGAAACCAGACTCTAGGTGTCGCTTGCCCAGGCGCAGGCAGCTTTCGGTGTTGGGGAAGATGCGCACGACATAGGTGCGCCGGCGGATTTCCTCGTTGAGCCGCTCCAGCATGTTGGTGGATTTGAGATGCTTGTGGTGCTGTCTCGGCAGCCTGTTTGTTCGATGGCATCCTCGGCCAGCCTGTCAGGCGCGGATAGCGGGCCGACCATTTGGCAAGCCATGCGGCATAGCCGGAGCGATAGCCAAGCCGTTCGGGCGTGCGCTCGCTCTTCGAGGCACCCAGCGCCTCGTCCATCTCGGCTTCGAGCACCTCCTGCATTACCGCACGGATCACTTCGTGCAGCCCCTCCGGGTTCGAAAGCAGAATGTCTTTGACGGCAGCGCTGGCGGTCTTAACTTCAGTCTTGATCGTGGTGGCGTTCCTTCGCGGGAATCAGGTGACGTGAACAATCACCAGCCTGCCATTACCGCCCCTCTCAGCGAATTTGCAGAACTCTCAGCACACTACCCCTGCTGACGCGCAACTTTTGGCCGTTAGAAGCCGACACGCCAGCTCAGGCCCACCCCATCGCGTTGCGAATGTCTCGGATACTTCAAACCAGCTGCCGTCATTGCCAGCACCATGGTTCTCGCCCATGCAGGAACATTCGCAATCGTGCCCAGTTGCGTTGAGGCAAGCAGGGGAACATTTCTCCTGCTCGCGGTACGGCTGAATAATGTAAACGCTGCGGTAGCGTACAAGCGCGCGATCGACGAAATCATTTAGCCGGGCTTTCGGCAACTCCCAGCAACGCAGCTCCTCGATCCATTCCGGGCGATGCCGGCGTTCATTGCGCAGCCACTTGCGATTGCCTTCTCCGTAGGGCAACCGCACCCGTAATTTCTCGCCCTTAGCGATGATCGAAGGCCCCGATCTTTCCAAAAAGGTCTTCCACCGACCAGTCGCCGGGATGTTGATCCATGTGCCGGATGATGTCATCGCGGGCCGCAGCGAATTTCAGCGCCAGCCGAGCCAAGCGGCTTCGAGCAGCCGGTCGGTTTCCGCATCGCCCGTCTGAAACATCGCCCAACCGAGCGCATTGGCGATCGGCTGGGGGAGGAGGCGGCGAGCCTGCCCGATCGGTGTTAGCTCATAAGCGACCGCGTTGCGACGAAACAGGAGATTCACGTCCGCCACAAATCGCGTGAGGCCAGCATCGCGGTTCCAGCTCAAGTGATGGTGGCCGAAGTAGGAGTGATAACTGCCCTTGATCGGTTCGCCCACGGCGCTGGCGCAAAACTCGAGCAGATCGAGGATCACCGGCGTATCGGGCACTTCGTTTGCGGACAGCGGCCACAGAATCCACGGCACCTCGGCGCCCAGCACCCGGCTGAAGGCCTGAGCATCACATCCGTACGGACCGTTGCCGTCGGGACACTGTTCTGGAAAGCGCAGGCCAAACGAGCCGTCGCCGATCCTCGTCTGAATCAAGCTGTAAAGGCCAGCCCACAGACGCGCATCAATAACGTCAATGGTTGCGGGACGTGCTCCGTATTCCCGATCCGTAAAATAGGTCGACACCCTTTCCCCCATCATCGCTTCTCAGCACGGTTCTCCTCCCGGCGTCTCGAAGGCTCCGCGTGGTCCAGCAGCAGGCCGCTCCCCACCTCAGGAGGAAATTGCGAGGCGGAATTGTTAATTAACAGCAGTTGGAGTCACCAGATCATTACGCTGTGCTCTCGATCTACAAAGGATGCGCATGTTTCACAAGCGGACAGGAAGCGCGGCGCGTGATGAATGGCTTCAGCTTTGAATTCCAACCGGCCACCCGTAGCGAAACAGCGGCGTTGAGCATTAACGGGCCTGCCCGAACGGCTGATTTCCCCAAAGGCTGTCGTCGATAGATCGATGGGGTCGCCTGCCGAATGGCATCTATCGGCTGGGCACGTCCTATAACCGGACAGTCCGCTTGCGGCCTAATACAAGTCATTCGCTCGTCGCCCTTCGCGATGACACTTCTTGGCGCCCCAGTCTTCCAAGCCTGCAACGTTCACTGCATCGCACGGGCGCGTATATTGGGTATCTTCGATATTCTGAAACGTCACGTCATGCTGCTTCCATCTACTACCAAACAGTGGAGGCTGTGCCCGTGACACCGACGAAGCTCCTTGTCGGCCAGATCGTAGTTGTGTTCGCCATCGTCATCGTTGGCGTATGGGCGGCAACGCAATGGTGCGCCCACATGCTGGACTATCAGCCGCAGCTTGGCGCGCCATGGTTTGCCGCGGCGGCCCGGCCCATCTACAAGCCGTGGAAACTGTTCGAATGGTGGTTTCAATTCGACGCCTATGCGCCTGAGGTCTTCGACAAGGCCGGCATGCTTGCCGGAGCCAGCGGATTCCTGGGGTGTTCGGCCGCAATAGCTGGCTCCCTCTGGCGCGCGCGGCAGAGGGGGTTGGTCACCACCTACGGTTCCTCACGATGGGCCGCGGCTCGGGAAATCGAGAAGGCAGGCCTGTTTGAGCCGGCCGGCGTTTTCCTTGGCAAACTGAAGGATCACTATCTGCGACATGACGGGCCGGAACATGTCATGGCCTTTGCGCCGACACGTTCGGGCAAGGGCGTGGGATTGGTCGTTCCAACGCTTCTTTCCTGGACCGGCTCGGCCGTCATTCACGACATCAAAGGCGAGAATTGGCAGCTGACTTCCGGCTGGCGGTCGAAGTTCTCTTTCTGCCTCCTGTTCAATCCGACCGACTCGAGATCGGCGCGCTATAACCCGCTGCTGGAAGTGCGTAGGGGTTCAGATGAGATCCGCGACGTTCAGAACATCGCTGACATTCTCATCGATCCGGAAGGCGCGCTGGAGCGGCGGAATCATTGGGAGAAGACTAGTCATTCACTCTTGGTCGGGGCCATCTTGCACGTGCTCTACGCGGAAGAAGAAAAGACGCTCGCGCGCGTCGCCACTTTCCTGTCGGATCCGCAACGCTCGTTTGCCGCGACACTGCTGCGGATGATGACCACCAACCACCTCGGCACGGCGGACACACCTCGGGTCCATCCCGTCGTGGCCTCGGCGGCTCGCGAGGTGCTGAACAAGTCAGAGAACGAGCGTTCTGGCGTTCTCTCGACCGCAATGTCGTTTCTCGGGCTCTATCGTGATCCGACGGTTGCCTCGGCAACATCGGCCTGCGACTGGCGCATTGCCGACCTCATGGATGCGGAACGACCGATGTCGCTCTATCTAGTGGTGCCGCCATCGGATATCTCGCGCACCAAGCCACTGGTGCGACTGGTGCTCAATCAGATCGGCAGGCGTCTGACGGAGCGACTGGAAGGTGACCCGAAGAAAAGCCGTAAGTACCAACTGCTCATGATGCTGGACGAATTTCCGGCTCTTGGTCGCCTCGACTTCTTCGAGACCGCGCTCGCCTTCATGGCGGGTTTCGGCATCCGCGCCTATCTGATCGCGCAATCCTTGAACCAGATCTCCAAAGCCTATGGCGAGAACAACGCCATTCTCGACAATTGCCATGTGCGCATTGCCTTTTCCTCCAACGACGAGCGCACGGCCAAACGCATCTCGGATGCGCTCGGTACGGCGACGGAACTCAGGACCATGCGCAACTACGCCGGCCACCGGCTGGCGCCCTGGCTTTCGCACGTCATGGTCAGTCGCCAGGAGACCGCTCGCCCGCTGCTGACGCCTGGCGAAGTGATGCAGTTGCCGCAAGCTGACGAATTAATCCTTGTTTCGGGGTTGCCGCCGATTCGCGCCCAGAAGTTGCGCTATTACCAGGATCCGAATTTCACCGGACGGGTGCTGCCGGCGCCGGTGTTGCGGGAGGGTCTGTTCGCGGACTGTCCTCCGTCGCGCCCCGACGATTGGAGCGGACAAATCCGCAGTGTTGACCGCCGTCTCGCTGCCGATGACGAAAACGCCGGCGCGTCAATCCAAGAAGAGGGCGGCGTGCAACAGCAGCGTCATCCGGGCCTGCCTGAAGAACACGTCGTCGTCTCTCGGGAGCCTGATCAGGACGACCTGTTCAATCTGTCCGACGATGACGCCGAGGCACTCGCAGACAAGCGCGTCATGGACCGGGTTTCTACCGCGGCGAGCGCCTACGGCCTCAACGAGGGAAGGGGCGACGACAAGGACATCATCCCCGGCTTCTGAACGCCTTCCGCAACTGAGGCGTATCTCGGCGTAGATAACGCCCATAAGCGATTTTGCGGATCTCGGCGATGTTCGTCCGCACCGCCGGCGCATCAGCGCCGGCCAGTCGGAACGAGACGCATGAAGCCCCATCGCATTCGCCACCAGTTTCTGCTCGAACCCGAATTGAGCGAGAAGCTGGAAACCCTCAGCCGCAACCCGTCGGCCACGAAATCGGCGATCGTCGCGAAAGCGGTCGAGGCCTTCATCGAACGGCGTGGCGAAAACGAGCTCGACGAGCGCTACGGCAAGCGGCTGGACCGTCTTTCCCGTGATCTCGACCATGTCAGGCGCGACGCCGAAATAACTCTGGAGAGCCTGGCGCTCTTAATCCGCTTTTCAATCACGCTTCATGCCCACACGCCAATTCCGGATCGGGCGACACAGGCGATCGCCCAAGAGCGCTTTGACAAATTCGTCGAGCAGGTCGGTCGCCAGATAGCCTCCGGAAAGCGCTCTCTTGGTTGCGGCAAGGGCAACGGAGGCGAAGGATGAACTCTCATCCCGCAGCGGATCACCGCCGCCGAGCCATGCTGCGCACAGCCATGGGCGCCGCGATCACCGAGGCCCTTTCCGATTCGAAAGTCATCGAGGTGATGGTCAATCCCGACGGCACGCTGAGGCTCGACCGCTTGGGAGAAGGCCGGGTCGATACAGGCGTGCATATGCATCCTTCCGAGGCGGAACGCATCATCCGGCTCGTCGCTTCCCATGTACGCGCCGAGGCGCATGCAGATAGTCCGATTGTCAGTGCCGAATTGCCATCAGGCGAGCGCTTCGAGGGTCTGCTACCGCCAGTCGTGCTGGCGCCATGCTTCGCCATCCGCAAACCGGCGGCAAAACTCTACACGCTGGCCAACTATGTCGCGGATCGCGTCATGCTCCCGCTGCAGGCTGATGCCCTGAGGAAGGCGGTGCGCGAGCGGCGCAACATCCTGGTCGCCGGCGGCACATCGTCGGGCAAAACGACATTTGCCAATGCTCTACTGGCAGAAGTCGCCGAATGCGATGAGCGGGTGATCCTGATTGAGGACACCCGCGAGCTGCAATGCGCGGCCAAGGACTGCGTTGCCATGAGGACGAGGCGGGGCTCCGTCACACTCGCCGATCTCATACGCTCCACCTTACGGCTGAGGCCCGACCGCATCATCGTCGGCGAAGTCAGAGGCGCGGAAGCCCTCGATATGTTGAAGGCATGGAACACCGGACATCCCGGCGGCATTGCCACGGTTCACGCCAATTCGGCACGCTCCGCACTCTATCGTATTGAGCAGCTCGCCCAGGAAGCCGTTGTCACCGTTCCCCGCCGGCTGATCGCCGATGCCGTCGACTTGGTCATCTTTATTGCCGGAAGAGGACCCGCGCGCCGCGTTGACGCGATCGCCGAGGTCACAGGTCTCGACGGCAGCGGCGATTACGCCGTCACCCCGCTCACCCTTCCGCAACTCCAGCAGCTTTGAAAGGTCATCTGATGCGCAAGGCACTTCGCATTCTTTCGTTCGCCGCAGCAGCACTTCTTCTCACCGCCCAGGCTCACGCCGCCGGCTCCGGCATGCCTTGGGAACAGCCGCTTCAGCAGATCCTGGAATCGGTGCAGGGGCCGGTGGCCAAGATCGTTGCCGTGATCATCATCATAACCACTGGCCTTACCCTTGCCTTCGGCGACACGGCCGGCGGTTTCCGCCGGCTCATCCAGATCGTCTTTGGCCTGTCGATCGCCTTCGCGGCCTCAAGCTTCTTTCTCTCCTTCTTCTCCTTTGGTGGCGGGGCGCTCGTCTGATGGCCGTCGGAGAGCAGCATACCGAAGGATTGGAGGTGCCCGTCCACCGGGCTCTGACTCAGCCGATCCTGCTCGGCGGTGCGCCGCGGGCGGTGGCGATCCTCAACGGCACGGTGGCGGCGGCAGTCGGCCTTGGCCTGCAGCAGTGGATTAGCGGTTTGGTGGTTTGGGTGGCGGGACACACGCTCGCGGTTTTTGCCGCACGGCGCGACCCGGACTTTGCCAGCGTGCTTATCCGCCATGTTCGCCAGAAGGGCTGGCTCGAATGCTGAATATTTCCGAATACCGCGGCAAAGCCGACCGGCTTGCCGACCATCTTCCCTGGGCAGCACTGGTTGCGCCTGGGATCGTGCTCAACAAGGACGGCAGTTTTCAGCGGACGTTGCGGTTTCGTGGCCCAGACCTTGAAAGCGCGACGGAAGCTGAGCTCATCGGCGTTTGCGCCCGGGCAAACAATGCGCTGAGGAGGTTGGGCTCTGGCTGGGCGCTGTTCTTCGAGGCCGAGCGAGTTGTGGCGCTGGGCTATCCGAGCTCGATGTTTCCCGACGCCGCCTCTTGGCTTGTCGACGAGGAACGGCGCGGCGCCTTCGAGGGCAAGGTCGCGCATTTCGAGAGCGTCTATCATCTGACCTTGGTCTTCATGCCGCCACCGGATGGCCAGGCGCGGGCGGAAAGCGCCTTGGTCGAGTCGCATCATTCGGGAGCCGCGAGAAACTGGCGCGAGGAACTGGCGTGGTTTGGCGATGAGACTGACCGGGTTCTCGATCTTCTGTCGGGCTTCATTCCTGAAGTACGTGCGATGGATGACGCCGAGACGCTGACTTATCTGCACGGCACGATCTCGACCCGCCGCCATCCGGTCGCCGTGCCTGAAACGCCAATGTATCTCGACGGCGTCCTGGTTGACGCGCCGCTGACCGGCGGCCTAGAGCCGATGCTGGGTGACCAGCATCTGCGCACGCTCACAATCCTCGGTTTTCCGAACGTGACCCGGCCCGGAATCCTCGATGCCCTCAATCACCAGGATTTCGCCTACCGCTGGGTGACGCGCTTCATCCCTCTCAACAAACTCGAAGCCACCAAGACGTTGACGCGGTTGCGCCGGCAGTGGTTTGCCAAGCGAAAGTCGGTCGCGGCTATTCTGCGCGAGGTGGTGACCAACGAACCTGTGCCTCTCGTCGACAGCGACGCCGACAACAAGGCGTTCGATGCCGATGCAGCACTGCAGGCATTGGGCGGCGATCACGTCGGCTTCGGCTATCTCACCACGACGGTGACGGTGTGGGATCAGAACCGTAAAGCCGCCGCGGAAAAGCTTCGCGCCGTCGAGCGGATCGTCAACGGGCTCGGCTTCACCACCATTCGCGAAAGCATCAATGCCGTCGAAGCGTGGCTTGGTTCATTGCCGGGTCATGTCTACGCCAACGTTCGCCAGCCGCTCGTTCACACGCTTAACCTTGCCCATCTCATGCCGCTGTCGTCCGTGTGGGCAGGTCCAGCGGAGAACGAGCATCTTGCCGAGGTCACCGGCGATTACGCTCCGCCGCTTCTTTTCGCCGAAACCGGCGGCTCGACGCCGTTTCGGCTTTCGACCCATATCGGCGATGTCGGCCACATGCTGATTGTCGGGCCGACCGGTGCCGGCAAGTCGGTTCTGCTTGCCCTGATCGCTTTGCAGTTCCGGCGCTACGCTGGCGCGCAAATCTATGTCTTCGACAAAGGCAATTCGGCCCGCGCCGCCGCGCTTGCCATGGGCGGCGACCACCATGCGTTGGGTGCGAATGGTGGGCTTGCTTTCCAGCCGCTGCGCCACATCGACGACCAGGCCACACAGAGCTGGGCGGCCGAATGGATCGCCGGCCTCATTGCCCACGAGAATGTCACCGTCACCCCGGAGGTGAAGGAGGCAATCTGGTCGGCGCTCACCAGTCTCGCCACCGCGCCGGCGCAGGAACGCACGCTGACTGGCCTGTCGGTCCTGCTTCAGTCCAATGCGCTCAAATCGGCGTTGATGCCCTACACGCTCGACGGTCCGTTCGGCCGGCTGCTCGATGCCGATGACGACCGGCTGGCCATCTCGGATGTGCAGTGTTTCGAGACCGAGGAACTGATGCACAGCCGAGGCGCTGTGCTGCCGGTGCTCACTTATCTGTTCCACCGCCTCGAGGACCGATTTGACGGGCGGCCGACGCTGCTCATGCTCGACGAGGCCTGGGTCTATCTCGACCACCCGCTCTTTGCCGCCCGCATCCGCGAATGGCTGAAGGTGCTGCGCAAGAAGAATGTGTCGGTGATCTTCGCTACGCAGTCGCTTGCCGACATCGCCGGCTCTTCTATCGCACCCGCAATCATCGAGAGCTGCCCGCAGCGCATTTTTCTCCCCAATGATCGTGCGGTGGAGCCGCACGCACGGGCAGCCTATGAGCGCTTCGGTCTTAATGAGCGACAGATCGAATTGGTCGCCCGCGCCACGCCGAAGCGCCACTACTATCTTCAGTCGCGCCGCGGCAACCGGCTTTTCGAGCTCGGACTCGGCCCGATCGCTCTTGCGCTTTGCGGCGCCTCCGACCCGGCCGCGCAGACCTTGATCGACAATGTTCTTTCCGAAGAAGGGCAGGGCAGCTTTGCCGCCCGTTTCTTCAATGCGCGCGGCCTTCAGTGGGCTGCCGAGCTTCTCCAGCAATTTCCTCAACCTAACAAGGAGCAATCGTCATGATCGGACGCCGCCTTTTTACTAGCCTGGTCACCGTTTCCCTGATCGCCAAACCGATGGCTGACTACGTCCAGCCGGCCTATGCGCTGATCGTGTTTGACCCGTCCAACTATACGCAAAATGTGCTGTCGGCAGCACGCGCATTGGAGCAGATCAACAACCAAATCCAGTCGCTTCAGAATCAGGCGACCATGCTGCAGAACATGGCGCGCAACCTTCAGCGCCTGGATTTCTCTTCCGTGGGCCAGCTTACCGGCTCGCTCCAACGGATTGACGGTCTGATGACCCAGGCGAGCGGCCTGAGCTTCGATCTCGACAAGCTGCAGGACCAGTGGCGCCAGCAATATCCGGAAAGCTACGACGCCACCATCAAGGTCAGCGATGTGGCGAGCGCTGCGCGCGAGCGCTGGCAGAGCGCCATGCAGGCGTTCCGCCAGACCATGAGCGCGCAGTCGCAGATCGTCGAGAACGTGCAGGCCGATGGCGACCTGCTTACCGATCTCGTCAATCGTAGTCAGGGCGCGGCAGGTGCCCTCGAGGCAAGCCAGGCTACCAATCAGCTGATCGCGCTTTCGACCAAGCAGCAGATGCAGATCCAGACGCTGCTTGCGACCCAGTTCCGGGCCGAGGCCGAGGATGCGGCGCGCAAGGCGCAGTCTGAGGAAGCCGCTCGCGAGACGACGAAGCGTTTCCTGGGCACCGGCACGGCCTATCCCGGCAACTGATCGGCAGTTCTTTAAGACAACGAGGAAGGCGGCTACATGAACGACCTCGGAGTCATCGATCGCTTCATGGAGACCTTTACCCGCTATATCGATAGCGGGTTCGGTCTGCTTTCGGGCGACGTCGCCTTTCTCACCACAATTCTGATCGGCATTGACATCACGCTCGCGGGCTTGGTCTGGGCTTTCGGCGGCGAACCCAACGTTTTTGGCCGGCTTGTCCGCAAAGTGCTCTATGTCGGCGCCTTCGCCTTCATGCTCAACAACTTCAAGAACCTCGCCGACATCATCTACCGTTCCTTTGCCGGGCTCGGCATCAATGCGTCCGCCGGCAATCTGTCCGCCGAAAGTCTCCTGCGGCCAGGCCGGATTGCCGCAGCCGGCTTCGAGGGCGCCTGGCCGCTCCTCAATCAAGCGAGCCAGCTAGTAGGCTTCCCCGAGATTTTCGGTAACGCGCTCACCATCTTCGTGCTGCTTCTGGCCTGGTTCTTGGTCCTCATCGCCTTCTTCATTCTTTCCATCCAGCTCTTCATCACCATCCTCGAGTTCAAGCTCACCACGCTGGCCGGCTTCGTCCTGGTGCCCTTCGCGCTCTGGAACCGCTCGGCGTTCCTGGCCGAGCGCGTGCTCGGCAATGTGATTTCGTCGGGCATCAAGGTGATGGTGCTTGCCGTCATCGTCGGCATCGGCTCCACGCTCTTTGGCGAGTTCGCTTCCGCCCTGCAGGGCCAGGAGCCGGACCTGGCCGCGGCGATGTCGCAGGTGTTGGGTGCACTTGCGCTGCTTGGGCTCGGCATTTTCGGCCCCGGGATTGCGTCGGGTCTTGTTTCCGGCGCGCCGCAGCTCGGTGCTGGCGCAGCACTTGGAACAACGGGGGCCGCAGCCGGATCAACGCTCGTTGCCGGAGGCGCCGCGTTTGCCGGCACGCGCATGGCGGCCGGCGGTAGTCTTGGTGCAATCCGTGCCGGCACAGCTATGGGATCGGCTGCTTCCACGGCCTGGCATATGGGCCGTGCAACAGCGCCTGGCTCCGTCCTCTCCGGGGTAGCTGCTGGGCTGCAGGGTGTTGCGAATGCCGCTGGCGGCGCCGCGATGCAGGGAATGCGATCTGCTTCAGAGCCTTTCCGACGCAGCGCCGACGCCGGCCGCGATGCCGGCTGGACAGCGACCGGTGGCACGCCGATCAGCTCGATGAGCGGAAGTTCGCCCGCTGCGGATCCAACCGCGGCGCCTCCATGGGCAAGGCGTCTGCGCTCCGAACAGGCCGCGCGCGCCCATCGCCATGCTGCCACGCAGGTGGTGCGCGATGGCGATCGGGGCGGAAGCGGCGCCAACCCCTCTCTCAACGACAAGGAAGATTAGATGCTCTTCAAGCGACCCGTTCAGCGTTACGGAAAGACGTCCGAGCCTGAAACACCTTATCAAAAGGCCGGTCAGCTCTGGGACGAACGCATCGGCACAGCGCGCGTGCAGGCGAGGAACTGGCGCCTGATGGCCTTTGGCTGCCTGGCCTTGGCCGCGGGGCTTTCTGGCGGGCTTCTATGGCAGTCGGCGCAGGGCCGCTTTGCGCCTTACGTCGTTGAGGTCGACCGTTTTGGTGAGGCGCGCGCCGTCGCGCCGGCAATTCAGGACTACCAGCCTGACGATGCCCAGATCGCTTGGCATCTCGGCCGCTTCATCCAGAATGTCCGCTCCATCTCCACCGATCCGGTGCTGGTGCGGCAGAACTGGCTGTCGGCCTACGATTTCGCCACCGACCGCGCGGCGCTTTTCCTCAACGAGCATGCCAAGGCGAACGACCCGTTCAGTCAGATCGGCACGCGCAGCGTGTCGGTGCAGGTGACCAGCGTCGTCAGGGCTTCCGACAGTTCATTCCAGGTCAAATGGACCGAGCAGATTTTTGAGCGTGGTAGCCTTGCGAGCACGACGCGCTGGACAGGTATCCTCACCATAGTGATCCGCTCGCCGACGAACACTGACCAGCTGCGCAAGAACCCTCTCGGCGTCTTCATCAACGCCATCGACTGGTCGCGCGAGCTCGACAGCGCCGCGCCAACCCCCGTTTCCCCTCAGGAGCCCGCCAATGACAAATAGAGCCCCATCGTTTCGTGCTGCCTTCATGCTGTCGGCGTCTGCTGCGGTTCTTTCGGCCTGTGCCTCGAAGCCAGTGCCGCCGCCTCAGATTCCCTATGACCACGAGGATTTCAAACCAGCCGCGATCGAGAAGGCGCCGGAGAAGCCGGTCAAGGTCGTGGAAGTGCCGAAGCCGTTGCCGTTGCCTGGTCAGTTGATGCTCGCACCCGGCAAGCCCGCCTCAGATAAGCGCTCGCCGGAAGAACAGGTCGCCGATGCCAACAAGGCGGCGACGCAACAACCCACCAAGTTTGGCTATGTCAATGCGGTGCAGGTTTACCCCTTTGCCGACGGCGCGCTCTACCAGCTCTACGCCGCGCCGGAGCGCGTCACCGATATCTCATTGCAGAGGGGCGAGAAGCTGACCTCGGTCTCAGCCGGGGACACGGTCCGTTGGGTGATCGGTGACACCGTTAGTGGCTCAGGCGATGACCAGCGCACTCATGTGCTGGTGAAGCCATTCGCGCCGGGGCTTGCCACCAATCTGGTCATCACGACGGACAGGCGATCCTATCACCTGCAACTTCAAAGCACTGAGAAAACTGCCATGGCGGCGCTCTCCTGGATTTACAGCGAAGACCAACTCATGGCGCTTCGGCGGCGCAACGCTCAGGCCGAGGCTGAAATGCCCGCGGCCTCGAACGTAGCACTCGAAAACATCCGCTTCCGGTATTCGATCGCCGGCGACACGCCACCGTGGAGACCGACGCGCGCCTTTGATGATGGCAGCAGGGTCTATATCGAATTTCCGAGCCGTATCGACCAAGGGGAGGCGCCGCCGCTCTTCATCGTCGGAGCCGACGGGGACAACCACCTCGTCAACTATCGCATGCGCGGCAACTACTACATCGTCGATCGCCTCTTTGCTGCGGCCGAGCTGCGGCTTGGCACCAAGCAACAGCAGGTGGTGCGCATTACGAGAACCGACGGTCGGCAACCGCCGCGGCGGGTTTGGCTGTTTTCGCGTTTTGGCAGGTAAGGGGAGGCTCATGAACGATACTTCCCATCCGAATGCTCTGCCGAAGCTCAATCCCGAACAGCTGCAGCTGAGAGCCTCGCCCCGCCGAGCGGTGCGGTTCAGGCGCGGCATAATCGTCGCGATCGCTGCTGTTGGTTCCGGCGCTGTTTTTGGCGTCACGATGATGGCGCTGCGGGGACCCGCATTGCGCCTGAAACAGCAGGCCGAAGAGCTCTACAGCACGGACCGCAAGCCGACCGCCGAGGGACTTGAAACGCTGCCCAAGGACTATTCCGGGAGCAAGCCGAAGGCTCCGGTGCTTGGACCGCCGCTGCCTGGGGATCTCGGCCGTCCTATTCTCGAGCACCAGCGCCAGCTTGGCATCGCACCAGGGCAAGACGTTTCCGCCGAGGCCCAGCGGCTTGCACAACAAGCGGTTGAGGCGCGCGAGTCGCAAGTCCTCTTCCGCATCGAAAACCGGCCCCAGCAGACGGAAGCTTTTGGCAATGGGCAGGGCGGACGTTCGCCTTTCGAGACGGCGTCTCCGCAGCCAAATACAGAAGGCCAGCGAGCTTCCGTCGCGCCGGCCGAGGGCGACCCGAACAATCAACAGCGCAAGCTCGATTTCATCGATCAACGGAACACCGGCGGGATCTACAACCCGCATACACTGCAGACGCCGGCTTCGCCCTATCAGATCATGGCCGGTAGCGTGATCGCTGCAAGCCTGATCACCGGCATCAATTCCGATCTGCCCGGCCTTGTCGTCGCCCAGATCACCGAGAATGTGCACGACAGCGTCACCGGCAGCATCCTGCTCATCCCGCAGGGCTCACGGCTGATCGGCACCTACGACAGCGTTGTAGCCTTTGGGCAAAGGCGCGCTCTGTTGGTGTGGCAACGCATCGTGATGCCGGACGGCTCATCTATCGAAATCGACAATCTGCCCGTGACCGACGCGGCCGGCTATGCCGGGCTCGAGGACAAAGTGGATTTCCATACTTGGCAGCTGATCCAGGGCGTCGCGGTGGCCACATTGCTGGGGGTTGGTACCGAGTTGAGCTTTGGGGAAAATGAAAGCGACTTGGTCAAGGCAATTCGTGAATCCGCCCAGCAGAACGTCAGTCAAGCCGGCCAACGGATCACGGAAAAGAACCTGAACGTCCAACCCACGATCACCGTCCGCCCTGGTTGGCCGTTGCGCGTCGTCGTGCACAAGGACCTCGTGTTGCGGCCATATACGGGGTGAACAGGAGGATTTGATGGCTAATTTGAAACTCGGAAAACTTCCGGACCGGACACCTTCGAAGATCACCATCACCGTTGGCGCCGACTTGAGCCAAGCACTTAATGACTATGCCGCACTTTACCGTCAGACCTATGGCGAGTCCGAAACCGTGGCTGAACTGATCCCCTTTATGCTGGTCGGATTTCTGGAAGGTGACCGGGCATTTGCCAAGGCCAGAAAGGAAGGTTTACTGGGCGCTGGCGCGTCGGAGAAACCACGGAGGCAATCATCTTCCACGCTGGACAACGGGTAGCGCTTGGTGTCGTTTGGTCGCACGCTAGGTTCTTGATCCTGACCGCGTTGCGGCCGGTCCCAGCGAGCGCTTTGCAAAATTGAGATCAGGCTTTCGCTTTACGCGTCGAGGTAGGTTTTCTTGGCCGGAGCAGCCTTCCTTCCCAAACCTAACGATTTTGCCAGCGCTTATCAGGCGGCCGAATAGTTCAGGGCCACCACGGGATAGTCCTTCGCCAGTCTCCACCTCGCCTGGTATGTATCGGGGCCGTGCATGCGTGCGATCTACCGGTGGGAGTTTCTCTCGAGCCTTTCGGCCGCGTCCGCCAGTTCCTTCGATCATTTCTTGAGCAGCGAATTCGCTTCCTCCCGGAAATATTCCCCAAGATGGTCAAGCAAAGCATGGATCGAACGCGGATCCTTGGGGTCTGCGAGGTGAGCGGGGTCGCCACGCCGAATTAGGGCATGTAGCCAAGCCCACTGCCGCGGTTGCGGTTGGTCCGGCAAAGCGGCGATGAGCTCTGCGGTCCCGGCGTCGGCCTGTTGCTGTCGCAACGCGACCAGAGCCGCCTTTTCAACCGCTTCTGACTCGCCGTCGATCAAGCCTTCTAGAAACTCCACAGACTCCTCGATCGGCATCCATCCCGCAAGTTCGGCGACCATCAGACGGTCCGAACTATCTGTGCACTCATGCGAGTGATCGTCTCGACCAAGCGTCGCGTGGTGCGGCACGGCACAGCAAGCGCCTAATTTGATGGCGAACGGGAACCGGCGCTGCGGCGTGGTCGCCCAGCAGGACGTCCGCTGCCCTTTCGGCATGAGCTCCAACAACAGGTAGGCGGCCGACTCTGCGCGGGACGCAGCACGCCGGCGGTGATGAGCCGATCGCGAGTCGCGTCTGCAACGGCCAGTCTGGCAGCAACGCTGGCCGTCCACGGATAGATCGCACTCCCATCAAGTAGCGTGCCAGCGAGACGGAGCAAAGCATATCCGTCGCTGGCATGGAACGCCTGGGTGCGGTTCTCTATCGTCGCCCTTCGCCAATACCGATCGACCAGCTCATATTCGCGACAGCCGGCCCAGCGCTCGCTTCCGGGAATTCGGCAATAGATCGCCGCCAATGTGGGACGTGTAAGCGACAGCAGCACGTCTTCAGGGAGGAACTTAGGATCGCGGCCGGACCGGAGGAGATGTTCACGCACTTGCGCCAAGGTGAAGTCAGGCACGGCCACTTCGCTCAGCCCCTCGGTCGTCTGATGCAGCAGCGGCTGGATCCGGATCGGGCCAGGTGGTCGAGGAACAAGGTCAGCCAGACGCCGTCCTTGTTGCCAAGTTGCGGAAATCCTCGAAATTGGCAAGCTGCGGCCAAGATCGGTGCGCCAAATGGTCTGACGAACTTATACATCCGGGACAGGTAAGACAGGCTATTCTAGCTTCGTCAGATCACAGGTCCACCATCGCCGAACCTCCGAGCGAGAGCAACAGCCTGAAATCTTGCAGCGGCTATTCCCGAACGAATTGATCTGCACCTGCGTTGATTGAAGCCCACATATCGTCGGGTTCCTCGGCATCGGCAACGTTTTGCGTCATCTGCCAAAGAGTGTCGAGAACGTCTGAACCATCTGCAGCGGTAGTCAGTTGCCCTACCCAAGCAGTTATCGCTGCTACCGGCCAGGCGACGACAAACGAGATTAGATCGCCATTTACAAATCCGGCCACGTCTCCGGTCAAGGACTTCCCGCTCCCGCTTTTCGCGGTCGTATATGAACCGGACACTTTGTTCCCCACAACGGCAAGAAACATCTTCGAACCAAGCTCGTTTTTCCAATGTCCGGCAAAGTCGGGACCGTTGCCTGAAGTCATCGAAAGCAGCTTAAGCGCCGTCTCAACTTTTCGCACGTTACATTCCTCCCAAGGTCGACCTTGTGTGGCTTATATCCAAAGGGAGCTTGACGAAGCAAGGCACGTTCCGTCAGTTGTGGGAGAAAAAGGGGTGATAGCAATCACGACAGAAAACCAGCCAGCCTAGATTCACCACTCGTCATGGCCGACGAATCCAATGCGCTGACGACGGCGACAAGAGACCGCCGCCCCTCCGGAGCCAATCCATCATTCCAACCAATCTTTCTGTCCCGCATTGCGCTTTGTTGCCGGCAATAGAAGAACGACTCTGTCCAGGATCTGATTTCAGACAGAATTGTTGCCCGCACCGGACGGCAGTTTCTAGACGCAGATATTGAATGCACCCCTCAGATCGGCGCACTCCCCCTGCGCCACTGAACATTCGCTGACTAGCATTGGGCTTGTTCTCGGATTGCCGCTTCGTGTTCGCGTACGAGTTCTTGGAAGCTCGCGAACGCGTTCTCGCTCCAGCAAGGTCACAATCTTGGCAAGGTCGAGCGGCTCACGTCCGCCGAACCCGTAACGGACCTGGCCCGTCTTCTCGTTGACGATCCGCGTTACGAGTTGCGTCATTCCAACCACAAACCGCGGCGAGAACCGATGATTGTAGGCATTGCGGAAATCGTCGGTGCCATCGCGGAAGGCACTTGCGCCAATGGCGTCAAGCGCGCTTTAGTCCTTTGTAGCCTCCCCAAGACTTGCCATACTTGTCAGCCACGTGGGGATAGATGTCGTAGTCGAGCGGCAGGTCGTCGCTCCAGGTGGCGGGCCGCTTGAGCATATTCGCCTGATGGCACGGATGGGCGGCGGCGAAGCCGAAGCGCCCCTTGACTACATAGGGAGGGTTCAAGGCGTTGGTGGCGAGTGTGTCGATGAATTCATGGGTCGCGTCAAATTGTTTCTTCTGCGTTAGCGACTGGATCACCCTTGACCAAGCTGTCAGGCTATGGACGTCGTTGGTAAATCTATTGATGGTATTGGCGAGCTCACGCCCAAATTCGTCGAGCATCCACGAATACGCCATCCATTGGACGCCAATCGGATTGGGCAAGTTCGACCAATTATAGCGCCTGGTGAGCGGCGTCCCCTTTAAGGCTTTCGGGAACTGTCGATAGAGCGAGATCCCCATAGCGAGAGTTGTACTCGACGGCGTTAAAAAGCCATACGCGTCAGTCGCCATTTCAATCTGATCGCGCCAGTATAATTCGGCTTAGGAATTGGGTCCGAGGGCGTCGCGGATATGACGTTTGCATGGCGAACCAGTGCGATGGCGGAGCATTGACGGGCGGGCAATGGAACTTTTCCGGTGTCCTCTACCAGTTGCTTGCAACGTTGAAGGCCGGCCTCACCGCAATGATCGAAGAAGTGGTAGCCAACCGCGACGGTGCCAGCGTCCGCATCGTCGTCGAGCGCGCGAGAGGCGGCGATGCCCAGACGCTCCAACCTGTGGTCCGCAGGGTCGACTAAATCAAGATCCGCCGGCGCCTTGGACTTTGCGCACGATCGTTGAAGAGGTGCTTTGAGGCCGCGGGCAATGGCGCACAGCCAACCGAATTCCGGTTCATCACAATCTCGATGGGACGGATGCGTTCGCAAAGTTCGTCGAGTCAATCGGCAACGCGCATCGAAATGGCAAAGGTCCAGCGGATCTCGATACCTTAGAGCTGCGCTTTCGCTGGGGGACGGAAAGAATATCACCGGAAGGTCTGTTCAGCCACATCGTCGAGACCTTGGACGCTCCTGAAATATCGTGTGGCGTTTTCTGGCGACCCTCAGAGTGGCGGGCTGGTCGGAGGCAGCATTCACCGATGAGATCGATGCTATGCTGGCCGAACGCGTCGATGAGCGAGATCTCCGTCAAGCGCAAGGCGTTTGTGGCGCAGCTCCTCGGCTTAGGCACGGTCGGCGTGTCGCTTTCCGCAAACGCCCTGCTTCAAGCGGTCGATCTCATCCTGCGCGGCTGACCTTGGCGCGGCGCATACCGGGGATTCTTCGCGCTCAAATCGAGACGCCCTGCAGGTGGCGAGATATGATCGCACCATTGGATGTGCGGGGCGGGCCGGCGTCGATCGAAGCCCCACTTTCGGTTCCGGACAAGGCAAGACCTGTCGGCTGTGCCGCGCCGCACTGATTGATGCCGGCCAATGCGCGATGTTGTTGGCGGCGAGGGGGGAACTTGCCGACATCGAGGCCAAGGAAGTCTGCTTGTGAAGGTCGGCAACAGGGCGGTATCGCGCTGCGGCGGCGATGAATGCCGCACGGTGCACAGTTGGCTTAGTTGGGCTGTGTTGTGGATCACTGGAGGCTGCTCTGCTGAGAGCCTCACTTGACCAAGGCAGCTTTGCGCCCAATCTAGGTCGTTCCGCCTGCATTCTCGACTGCCTAAAAGCCGCCGTCCCGACAAACAGGCCATCCTGCTGGCCGAGAGGTCACACGAACAGAGACAATCGGGCTTTGCATGGGCCGTCCCATCGCCAAGACGAGAGGCCTTACGCCATTAAATTGCGCAAGGGGGGACGCTTCCAATTCGGCAGTTCACACTAGGCGCGGCCGAGGGTAAGTACATGGAAAGCCGAGAAGGCAACTGGATCTCTATAAGTGGCCACCTGCCAAGGAATAATCTGGACCACGAAAAGCTCCACTAGTTGTTGGCCGTCAAAATTCCGACCGGGTCTCTGCCAATCCTCGCCCAGTATGCTATCCAGCCAATCTCCATGTGGATCAAAGACTGGCCCCCATTTGTCACGGACATCTTGCTTCAAGGCTAGCCATAAATCCTGCAAGTTTACAAATGCCCTTGCAGCATTCTCCCCAGAGGTGGACATTTCGATCTCGGTTGTCGGACCGAGTAGCGTTTCAGCAATTCTGCGCTGCTCCAGCCCGTTACTCAAATTAACGTTGTGGAACGCGCGTTGCAGGTTTATGGTAGCAATGATGCAGCGTGCGATATGATCGGCCGAATAAGGATGTGGACGCATCCCGCCCCATACACGATCGATCAGATTCTGCAGCTTTTCGTCGTCGCCCGCAGAGACGGTCACAAGATCCGTGCAGCCGCGACGCTTTTCGATGACCTCCGTTAATGCGGCGATCGAGTTTAACAAGGGCTCGGCCAACACCGGACCCGAGGAGTCCACATCGATGTCTTTCCATCGCTCGTTTGGTCCGGCGATCCAAGCGGGCGGAACGACCAGGGCGTCTTCTTCGGTGGTGTTGTCGTCGTCACTCAGCTCAATCAAGAGCCCGCCGGCCGCGTGAATGTGTTCCAAGAGATCGTCGAACCCGGCCCGTCGGCGCCGCATCACACTGTACTGATCGAGAGCGAGTTCCAATGCGCTCTTTTTGTCGGGGTAGATATTGCGTCTTGGGATCGATGAGTGAGAAGCAATATGAGGGAAGACGATGCGGTCCAGTGGCCAGATATGGTCGAACTTTCCAGGCGCCTCCAAGAACAATCCCTCTTGGGCCTGCAGACGCCACAGATTCGGAACATCCAGGTGGATGAACCGCACTGGTCCGCTATAGGCGTCAAATGCCCCTTCCGCCTCGCGATCGACTAAAAAGATCGCTCCTTTGTCCTCGGTCGATGCTCCATCGCTTGCGAACCAGCCCGCGACCTCCGGACTGCGTGTGAAATCTATGAAGTTGGTTAGGGCGAGGCCGTGGTGCTGCGCTGTAGCAATGAGTGCGTCATCATTCTGCAGATACGGAACGAGGTGCGGGGCACCGCGGGCGAATGAGTAAAAGGCGCCAAAGTCAGTGACCGCCTTGGTGCGGTCGGCGTCGTTGGCTCGGACAAAGCTTGAAACCACCTGCCAGCTCGCATCGCGCTGCCCGCGGAAGTACTTGTAGTGACCCCCAGCCTTGAAGTCGGCAGCCAGCGCCACAGCCGTCATTAGATCCGGGGCATCGTACTGAATAAACCCGCCTGGCATTGGACGGCCCAATATTCCCAACGCATTCTGCTTGGCGCCGAGCAGCTCGGCGATCTTCTTATCAGACTGGGGTTCTTCTTTATCCATCAGGGCCGCGTTCTCAATCCTAAACCGAAGCCCGTTAGGGGGCCTCTACAATGTCATTCGCGCATGCGCGCAGATCGTCCGCTACAGATAATCTTAAGTGCCGTCGGTCTGGTCGCGGCGCCGATCCCTCGCGCCCTCCGGAATCGATGCTCGTCAAGACGGAAAGCGCAATTCCGTGCGGCGGAGAAACTGCTCCATGCCATCAAGCGGATCGCGGCCTATATCCGCCCGTTGGGCGAGTTCCTTCAATATCTCTCTGCCGATTCGAACCCGGCGGTCGCTCTTAGTGGCCAACTCGGGGAGGAAATCGACGGAATGAGCGTGAAGTTGGTGCTCCCCCAGCCAACGAGCCACGGTCGTCGCTGCTTCGCTTTGGACGTCCCACGCCTCAAGGGTCATTCCCGCCAACAAATCGGCTACTTGTATGGTCGGGTGTGTTTCAGAGGATCCGAATTCCACGGGTGCAACTAAGTTACCCCTTATCTCGTGTGATGCCTTGCCATCCGTTAGCGAGGTTGATTGATCCTGTCCAACCCACGCGTTGAAAAGGTCGACCCCGTCCGCCAAAGGCTTTGAATCGTCGCACAGGAGGCGCAATTTGGGATATCTGTGACCCCAATAAAAGAACAGAAGCGAGAACAGCGCAGTGGAGGTTAAGTCGAGCGTCCATTTACCGCCTTGGCCAGCCTCCGGACGCAACCATCTTGATCGATCCTCAATGACCGTAGCGTAACCACGGCAGAATTTCAGGATACGCTCCATCTCAACGGCTTGGCTGCTGCCCTTCGAAAAGATGTCGGGGGCAGACGCAGGATCGAAGGTGCGCATGAACTGCTGCATCTGTTCCGCTAATTCCGCATAATCTGCCGGGCTATTGCGTAGCAGGACGAAGATCGCTGTCATTAGATAGCGGTGGAAATCTGCCCCGTAGAATAGTGCGCTGTTGGTCGCTAAGACCGGCTCGAAAAAGTACTCGACGAATTTTCCAGCTAGAGCAACCTTCTTATTGTGAACTACCACTTTCGCCCGACCATGTGTCGCGCCGCACAAATCAGTTACGATCATCGGCCAGGTTCCTCGCTTCTTGAGGTTCTTGGCCTTCAGTTCATTGCCCTGAAGGAGGCGGTAACGCATACGCAGATCGCTGATGAGGGAGGCCGATTCGTCTACGGTCAGGTCATGAGAGGCATAGACGAAATAGGGTTGTTGATTGTCCAGCAGACGAGGTCCGGTGAACCCTGCTTCGTCGAAAGAGATGAGCCTGCCTTCAGGCGTTGCAATCATCCGGTTGCTCCATTGGTAGGCGCGAGCTGAGACCCGCTTTGTCTGTTGCACACGCGGAAGCCGCGAGGGATTGGCCATTAGATGAATGGCAGTCGACTAGCTTCTTTGGAAGACCTTTTCCGTAGATTCATCTTCGAAGTGGGAACAACTACCGACTCACGACCATTTAGCCGCTGCCTGTTGCCCGCTTTTTGCGATTCCCGACATAGAGTTGCCGGTCCGCAATGACACCAGGGCTGCTGAAAGCTTCCGCATTGAATACTGAGCCCCCGCTTCAGATCCTCAACCTTAGCAGGACATTCGAAACGCGCCTATAGCGCCGCTGATGTTCCGTTCTTGAGAAATGGCAATTGATGGAGGGCGAATTGGCTCAGTTAACCCTCAAATCTGCCGGACTATTGAGCGGCCCCGATCCCGATGTCCTACGGGCGCCAAAGGACGGCAAGTTTTAGGAGTCCACGGACCCACTGCGAGAGCCCAAAACGGGTCGCGTGCCACCGTGGCCCTATCAGCGTCATCTGCGCATCGTTTGGCGTTAACTTCTTGGACAAAATGGTCGCCAGCCAATGTCCCCAAGTAGCGCGACCGGAGATTAAGGTAAGCGGCAATAGGGTAAGTCTGCAAGTTTTTGCGATCCAATGCCGTTTTCTGGAGCCGTGCGCCTCAAAAGACGCCAGGTCGGCTCGACAAGCTCAACTGTAGTGATACGCTGCATTTGACTCAGCCCTATTCCGGAAGGCGGTAGTCCGACATGCACAGGCGCCATTTCATCAAGTTGACCGGCATGACCGTAGCAACTGCTATGGTTTCACCGTCTTGCGCGCGCGCGCAAGCTAACGGCAAAGTTGCCATTGTGGTGGGTGTCGACAGGCCTGGAAATCTTCCGGCTCTATCGGCTGGCGTAAGCAGCGCGCGCAAGGTGGCGGAATGGCTTACATCGGAAAACTTCGACGTGGCACTACTAACCGACGACACATCTCCTGTTAAAGCGGCCGATATCAAGAATGCCATCAGCACACGGCTGGCCTCCAGCGCTCCCAGACTACTCTTAATCTATTTCTCTGGGCACGGATTTGTGAACCAGCAATCCGAATTTTGGATGCTGTCGGGAGCGCCCGAAGACCCGAACGAGGCAGTCAATCTTGTCGGTAGCGTCCTTATAGCGCGGCAGAATCCAGTGCCCAACATCGTAATAATCTCGGATGCTTGCCGTTCAGCGCCGAGTGATCTCGGAATTTCAAATGTTCAAGGCAGTCTGATATTTCCCAATCGCGGGCGCGCTGCGACAATGAGTGTGGACGTTGATCAATTTCTAGCGACGAGGGTCGGCGAGGCAGCTTACGAGGTAAAGCTTTCGGACAGTATTGCCAACTTTCAGGGACTATTCACAACCAGCTTTCTGAGCGCGTTCCAAGATCCACGCCCCGAGATGGTCTTCGATTTGGATGGTGAGAAGGTCGTGCCAAACCGACGGCTGAAGAGATATCTGCTGTCCGACCTTCCGAAGCGTGCGCAGGCGAGTGGACTTCTGCTGAGGCAATTGCCCGACTCGAGCGTAACGTCGGACGATGACATCTACATTGGCCGCGCTCACTTCTCGGTGGGGCAACAGGCACCCCTAAAGCCAATGACGACGCCAGAAGATATTGCCGCAAACGACATCTTAGGTACAGAACCGCCGAATACTGGCGGCGAGTCTAACACTAAATTGAGCCGCGCCGGCGATTATGTGAACGCCAAGCTTGATCTCTTGTCTGTCCCTTTCAACACTCCAGCTTCGGCCACGGGTTCGACTGTGCTTGTCGTCGGCGCGAAGGGGATCAGCACTTTGCTAGTAAGCGCAGGGCTTGAAGCGAAGACCACTGGTAGCTCTGATGGCGATGCCGTGAGTATAGAGGTCGTTCATGCTCGTAATCGTGCTTACTCTATCGCCATCCGTTTTGCGGACGGCTCGGGTACTGTAATTGCCGGTCTTCCTCGGCACGATGTGACGGTCGTCGTACGCGAGGAAGGCGTAGCAAGCGTGGCCTACAACACACGCGACAATGCCTTCAATGCCGAGCGGTTGACAAGCCTGAGGGCTGCGGTGGCGGCTGCGGCGTCGATTGGGGCATTCCGGCTTGCAAACGAGGATGTAGCTGGAAAGTTCGCAGATGAAATCCGAGTGATGAAAGGGGTCGACCCAATGCTTGGAATTTTTGCCGCGTATGCATACGCGCAGGCAGGACGTATCGAGCAATTGATTTCAGTGGCGCAATTCATGAAAGGCGATCTCGGCGTTTTACCATTCGACGTCGCTATGCTTGCCGCCTCCACTGGCGCTGAGCCGCCGCCTGCCACACACGATATAGTGGATCCGGCGATTGTTCCTTTCTGCCCGATGCTTTCGCAAGGATGGAATTTTTTGCAAGCGGTTGGAGCCTCAATCCCCAAGGAGTTCGAGGAAGCGCGCCATTTCTTAAAGCAGGCCCTGTGGACGACTTTCGACCACAAAGGGATGGATATCGTGCTCGAAGCTCAGGTGTGGAAATCATGACGATGCTGTCGAGAAGAACGGTTCTTGCCGCCCTCGCAGGGCTGTCATCGGTCGCGGTTCCCAGTGCGTCGGCCCAGCCTCAGACGGCGAAACTGCTCCTCGTGCATGGGCGAGGTCAGGCCAATCTCGATCCTCAAAAGCTTAAGGCCGCTTGGATCGAGACGCTGACTCTTGGGGCGCAAGCACTCGGTATGCACATTCCCGAAAATCTAGATGTCGAGTTTCCCTACTACGGTGACGAGCTGCAGCGATTCGTCGATCAGGCGAACCTCCCGTTGACCGGAGAGATCAAGGCCCACGGTGGAAGTGGTCAGGACGATGATTTCCTTGCCTTTCAATCCGACGTGGCGCAATCGATCCGAGAGCAGACGGGCATAACCGATACGCAGGTTCTGGACGAATATGGTAACAACGCGCGTCCGAAGGGACCGCTGAATTGGGAATGGGTTCAGGCAATCCTTGCCGCCATCGACAAGCACGGTGGCGGCATGAGCCAAAGCGCGATCGAGCAGTTCACGCGAGACGTCTACCTGTACACGAGGTATCCAGCTGTTCGTTCTACCATAGATGCCATTGTGCGGAGAGCACTGACCGCCAACAAAACCGTGGTCGTCGGCCACTCCTTGGGCTCTGTCGTAGCATACAGCGTTCTGCACGACGCAGGACAGGGTATCAACGTTCCGCTCTTCGTCACCGTCGGCTCCCCGCTTGGCATCCGGGCCATCCGCGACCAGTTGGCACCAATTTCATACCCAAGCGGCGTGAAGGACTGGTTTAATGCATTTGATACTCGGGACGTGGTGGCGCTCTTTCCGCTGGATGAACAATCTTTTCCAGTAAATCCGCCGATCCGCAATTTTCCGGGGGTAAGGAACCACACCGATAATCGGCATGGAATTGCCGGTTACCTCGACAATCGCGAAGTCGCACGGACTATTCTGATGGGAGTCGGTTCGTGACCCAGAGGCCGCGCCCGACGTTGTAAGACGAGTGTAGAGTAGTCAAAAGGTAATTATCTGCCAACGGAGGGGAGTACGATCCATGTGCCCCCCAACTAAAAAGGCTGCCTCTCGCTCAAAGACGTCTTCAAAGTCGAACGCCGTTTCGTAGTGAAACGTCCCGTCTTCCGGATCGACGAACTCCATCCAGGACTTCTTATAGGCTTCCGCCGATTCATTTTCATCAGGGCTGTAAATGCCCACAAGTAGCCTAGCGTGCGCCGTAATCCCGTCGCCGGCTGTGATCCAAAGCGGTCCCCGCTCTCGCAGGAGACGCCTAAACGTTTTCAGCGGATAACTTGCGGGAGGAATTGCGCGCAAGCCTGCCTTTTCAACGAGATCCTGCTCGGCGCCGCCTGGAAGGCCATTATCTTCCGACAGATAAAGAAGATATGGGCTTCCAAGAGTTGCTATGGCCTCAGGAATGGTCAGCATCCGCTGTTCACGCCATGAACGCATCATTGTGTAAACGGCCGCCCAGCAACTCATGGGTGTGGGCTGTCGCACTGGAGAAACATCGTAAGAAACCACTGATCCCAAACCTGGAAACGTACGGCGCGCGGGCGGTGGCAAGGCGACTTCGGACGATCTGAGTGTGACGACCATATTTGCTTCTGCTCGCATGGGAAGGACCATTGACGAGAAGATGCTGGCGAAGATGCAAGCTAGTATCACCGCACGAGCTAGTAGCGGACTGGCGGGAGGGCCGCCAATCTCGTCATCTTCGATCTGGCGGTGGCTAGTTGTCCGTTTCATTTGCTTTTCCTCACTTGAAGAAGCCTGTTAGATAGATGCCTTTGACAATTTTCAAACATAAACACCGTCTGCCTCATCGGCAAACGGCAACCGCTGAAGCCGCGACAATCTCATCACGTAATAGATTCCAACTATTTGTGAAATATCCTAAATCACCTATAACTCATTTCGGATAAGATTGACCATCGCCGTTTTCCTATTGTCCTCAATCAATCATTGGACCAGGACAATTCTGATAGCGCAAAGCATGCTAATCCAAGCATCTGCAATGCAACCACGGCAAGCGACTTGACGCAAAGGGAGTTGCGAACTTTCGCAGTAATATGTAGCTTAGAAATGGAAATTCAGGAGGAAGCGATGTCAGGAGATCCGTTTAATTTTATCTCTTTCGATGAAGGTGTCCAACGCATAAGGGGTGCGTGGGGACAAAGTGGAAAGGCATACAATCCTGACAGAGTTATGACTTCGCGAGACGAGGATGTCCTCCGCACAATCGACTCGCTCAAGATCTCCGGGATGGAAAACGGCTTCGAGAAATGGCACCTCCCTGTTTATTTCGCGAAGGAAGAAAGTCAGGGAGCGCAGTTTTTTATCACTAAAGCTGAGCCGAACGCGAAGGTTCGTGAACATTCGCATAAGGATGGCGATGCTATGCGATTCATCGTGTCCGGCTCAGTGATATACAATGGGAAAGAACTTGTCGGAGGCGACTGGATGTTCGTTCCGAAGGACGTTCCATACGCTTTGGACGTCGGGCCGAATGGGGCGATCATGTGCTATTGTTATCCCTGTTGCTGTGTTCCACGTTGAAGTGCGAGCAGGGCCAACAGTTTTCCGCACCCTCATGTCAATAGAGTTGCCCCTTGCTGCGGCGACAAAGAGGCCGGCTGCAGAACGGCAGCTTCTCGCATCACTCAGCCGATAACGGACAGCAATGCGCCCCATGCCGGTCAAAGAGGCCTTGCCGCCGTTCCTCCATAAGCAGACATTGCAGACCTACAAGGACATCGCTTTTACGCCCGAAGCGCCGCTTCGGTTGGTCCTTCAGTGACCTGGCG
>NZ_JAMYVM010000019.1:0-137787 GCF_040324035.1 Mesorhizobium sp. M0016
CCCCCCTCTGCCCTGCACGGCAGAGGGGGGTGCCTCGCACCGGCCTCTCAACAACCTCACCCCTTCTGCGCTGTCCCATCAAGATACTGCGTCAGCGCGCAGACCAGATGATAGAAGATGCTGGCCGGCACGTCCGATGCCAAGGAGCGGCCGCGTTCGTCGATGCGGTCGATCCACAGGCCGAGCGGCGCCGGGTCGATGTGCCAGCGGAATAGCCGGCCGACGCGCGCCTCGATTTCGGGCTTGAGGTCGGGACCACCCGAGCCATCCAGCGCAATCGCCGCCTTGATCGCTTCGGCCTGTGGCCAGCTCCGCGACACAAGGTCGAGCGGCAGGCCCTGTCTGGAGACCGCGCCGTAGGCAAGGCCGGTGGCGCGGTTGAGGCCGTTGGCGATGGCCGAGGCGTAGAGCTTGCGGGCAAAATTGCTCAACTCGCCCTGACCGCTGTGGGCGACGAAATCGGTCAGCAGCGAGGCCCATTCGAAATGATGGCCGGGCTCGGTCCATGTGCCCTTCTCGCCGGCGGTCGGCTTCCACCCGGCGTCGAAATATTCGCCCAGCGTCCAGCTCTCGGCATCGAAGAAATGACTGCGGAAAAGGTCGATGATGCGCGCGGCGCGGCGCAGATAGGTGCGGTCGCCGGTCGCCTCATACCAGGCGAGGAAGGCCTCGAGCAGATGCATATGCGGGTTGGAGCGCCGCTCGCCCTCGCCGTCCGACGTCTCGAGGAAGCCGGTCATGCGGCTGTCCTCGAGATGCGCGTCGAGGAACACGAAGGTCTCCTGGCCCAGCCGCAGCGCATCCGGATTGCCGCACATATGCGCATGCGCCAGCGCCAGCAGCACGCAGGAATGGTCGTAGGCATCCTCGGTTGGGTCGGCGACGGAGCCGTCGACATTGAGCGTGCGCACCCAGCCGCCCCGGTCCGTGCGGCCCTTGCCGGCCATGAAGGCGATGCCATGGGAGATCAGGCGATCGGCTGGACCGTCCCAGCCGCGGGCCTTGGCAACGGCGAAGGCGTAGACTTGCCTCGCCGTCGTGCGCATGCGCTTGGGCTTCAACAGCGCCTCGCCGTCGAAGCCGAGCGCCTCGTGGAAGCCGCCATGACGCTCATCGACGCCTGAAGTCGACCACAGCGGCAAGGTCTCCTCGAACAGCCAGTGATGCACGCGCCGCCGCCAGGCACCGCTTTCGATGACGCGGTCATGCGCCGGGGTGAACCTGGTTTCCAGACGGCCCGATTTTTCCAGCTGCTCGACGATCTTCTTGACGTGCTGGCTGTGACTGACCGGCGCGACGAAGGTGGCATCCGCCGTCGAGACGATCGCGACGTCCTTCATGCCGATCGCCGACAAAAGCCGGCCGTCGCTTCTGATGTAGGAGTTCTCGCAATCGATGGCGACAACATCGCCGACGACGACATTGCCATTGGCATCAGCAGGGCCGACATCGAGCAGCGACTGCCAGGAGCCGAGGTCGTTCCAGCGGAAGCCGGCCGGCACCATGGCGATGTCCTTGGCCCGTTCCATGATGGCGTAGTCGATCGAGTTCGACGGGATGGCGGCGTAGAGGTCGAGCGGCATATAGAGGCCGGACAGATCCGAAGTCGCTGCCTTGTAGGCCGCTTGGGTGGCCTGCCAGATGTCGGGCTGGAAGGCCGCAAATGCATCGCGCATGGCGCTGGCGCGAAACAGGAAAATGCCGGTGTTCCAGTAGAAGGTGCCCGCACTGAGATAGCTCTGCGCGGTGGCGAGGTCGGGCTTTTCGACGAAGCGCGACACGTCGAAGACGCCGCCGCTTTCGGCTGCGACTTCGATATACCCATAGCCGGTCTCGGGCTGCGTCGGCTTGATGCCGAACACCACCAGACGGCCGGAAAGGGCTGCCTGGCTGCCAGCCTCGACGCTCTGCCAGAACTGCTTGGGCGTGGCGATTTCATGGTCTGACGGCACCACCAGCACCAGGCTGTCGCCGAACTCCGACAATGTGCGCAACGCGGCCAGCGCCACGGCGGCAGCCGTGTTGCGCCCGGTCGGCTCGAACAGCGGGCCACCGCCGGCGAGGTCGAGGCCGGCAAGGTCGGCATGCACGCGCTCGGCATGGCGCTCGGCGGCGATCAGGAAGATCGGCGTTTCGCCCTCCGGCCGCGCCGTCAGCCGGCGCAGTGTCTTGGCCAGCATCGAGCCGTCGCCGGAAAGATCGTGGAACTGTTTCGGGTTGTCCTCGCGCGACAGCGGCCACAGCCGCGAACCGACACCGCCGCTCATGACAAAACTGACGATGCGCTCGGTCATGAAAGGTCCAATCAGAACGTCTGGTTGTAAGCGCCGACTTCGGGGCTGCGGCGCAGCACGGCGTCGACCGCCTCGAACATCTGCCGGCGGCGGTCGGACGATACCGGGCTTTCGACAACCACGACAAGCTCCGGCTTGTTCGACGACGCCCGTACCAAGCCCCAGGTGCCATCTTCGGCCACGATGCGCACGCCGTTGACGGTGATCAGCTCGGCGATCTTCTGGCCGGCAAAAGCCTTGCCGGCGCGCTGCATCGCCTGGAAGTCCGCCACCACCCGATCGGCCACGCCGTATTTCACGTCATCGGCGCAATGCGGCGACATGGTCGGCGTGCCGAAGGTCAGCGGCAGCGCGCGATAGAGATCGGCCATCGAACTTGTGGGGTTGCGGACGAGCATCTCACAAATGGCTATTGCCGTGATGAGACCGTCATCATAGCCGCGGCCGATCGGCGGATTGAAGAAGAAATGGCCCGACTTCTCGAAGCCGGCGACGGCGCCAAGCTCGGCGACGCGGCGCTTGATGTAGGAATGGCCGGTCTTCCAGTAATCTGTCTTCGCGCCGTTGGCGCGCAGGACGCTGTCGGTGTTGAACAGGCCGGTCGACTTGACATCGACGACGAAGGTCGAGCCGGGATATTGGGTTGATATGTCCCGCGCCAGCATGACGCCGACCTTGTCGGCAAAAATCTCGTTGCCCTCATTGTCGACCACGCCGCAACGGTCGCCGTCGCCGTCGAAGCCCAGCCCGATATCAGCACCTGTTTCCAGCACTTTGTCCCTGATGGCATGCAGCATCTGCATGTCTTCCGGGTTCGGGTTATAGCGCGGAAAACTGTGGTCGAGCTCGACATCGAGCGGGATCACCTCGCAGCCGATGCGCTCCAGCGCCTGTGGCGCGAAGGCGCCGGCAGTGCCGTTGCCGCAAGCCGCCACGACTTTCAGCTTTCGCGCGATGCGCTTGTCGCTCACCAGATCGTCGAGATAGGTCTCGCGAAAACCGGAGACGAATTCGTAGGAGCCGCCGCCGGCGAGATCGAAGTCGCTCGACAGCACGATGTGTTTCAGTGCGCTCATCTCCTCTGGTCCGAAGGTGAGCGGCCTCGCCGCACCCATCTTGACTCCGGTCCAGCCATTCTCGTTGTGCGACGCCGTGACCATGGCGACGGATGGTGCGTCGAGCGCGAACTGGGCGAAATAGGCCATGGGCGACAGCGCCAGGCCAATGTCTTTCACCTTTGCGCCCGCAGCCATCAGGCCGGAAACCAGCGCCAGCTTGATGGCAAGCGAATAGGAACGGAAATCATGCCCGGTGACGATGTCGGGACCCGCGCCAAGACGGCGGATCAAAGTGCCCAGGCCCATGCCCAACGCTTGGACGCCGATCAGGTTCAGGTCCGGCGGTTGCGTCGAACCGGCATGGCCAAACCACCAGCGCGCGTCGTATTCGCGAAAGCCGGACGCCTTGATCAGCGCTTCGGTTTCGAATTCGAAGCTGTTGGGCCGGGCGTCGCCTACGATTTTCAGGGGCAAGGCAGCAAAGCTCCAGATGGCGAAAACACGATCTATCGAGGCTGCGACTTAGCACACAAGGCTTTAAGCCGGGTTTATCCCGGGAGGGAAAGCCAAGCTTTGCGGCAATGCCCAACGAAAGCCAACGAAATGCGACAGAAGCGCTGCCATTGCCGCTTGCAGGAACGGTATGCGGCAGCTATAAGCCCGCGGTCTGGTCACGGAGTGTAGCGCAGCCTGGTAGCGCACCTCGTTCGGGACGAGGGGGTCGCAGGTTCAAATCCTGCCACTCCGACCAGAAAAAACAGACACTTAGGTGTTTGTTCTCCCGACCCACAAGATAGCTTGATGCAAACCGGCCGCGTCGGCGTCGCTGTCAGCATGGTGTTTTGACGCGACAACCTTCCGCGCTACCTCGATAATAGGAATGCCGCCGAGACAGCGGCCGGAACGAGGTTTGCGGAAGATGAATTTGTTGATTTCAAGCCGGCTGTCAGCGCTGCTCGCTTTGTCCCTGGCGGCAGGCTGCTCATCGCTGGGCAGCGCGGTGAACCCGGCGAAATACGACAGCATGACATGCGCCGAGCTCAACACCGCCGTGGGCGATACCGCGCGCGACATCTCGCAAACCGCCATCACCCGCGGCAAGGTCGCCAACACCAGCCTGCCGAACTGGCTGCTCGGCGGCACGCGCGTGAAGACCGCCGTCGCCAACCGCGAAACCGCCAGGATCGAACGGCTGAAGCAGGGGCAAGAGGCCATTGTCGCGACAAGAGCCAACAGATGCCCCAGGTCAGCGGGCTAAGCGAACTGGCCCTACCCTGACTATCGGCTGAACGTCACGCCTTAAGCACTCAGCCTGAAGCGCGTGACATCGATCGCCGCAGCCATCAGCGTCTGGGTGTAGGCGGCCTGCGGGTTGCTGAAGATCTCTTCCGTCGGGCCTTCCTCGACGATCTTGCCCTGCCTCATGACGATGATGTAGTCGGCCATGGCGCGCACCACGGAGAGATCGTGGCTGATGAAGAGGTAGGACAGTTCGTGGTCGGCCTGCAGCTTGCGCAGCAATTCGACGATCTGCTTCTGCACCGAGCGGTCGAGCGCCGAAGTCGGCTCGTCCAGCACCACCAGTTTGGGCTTCAGGATCACGGCACGCGCGATGGCGATGCGCTGGCGCTGGCCGCCGGAGAATTCGTGCGGGTAGCGGTTGCGTGCGTTGGGGTCGAGGCCGACCTCGAGCAAGGCCTCGACGGCGCGCTGATCGCGTTGCTTGCCTGACAGGTTCGGCTCATGCACCAGAAGCCCTTCGGTGATGATCTGGCCGACGGTCATGCGCGGCGACAGCGAGCCGAACGGATCCTGGAAGACGAGTTGCATCTCACGACGCAGCGGCCGCATCGCCTGGCGGTCGGCGGTGGAGATGTCGCGGTCGCCGAAGCGGATGACACCGTCGCTGGGTAACAGGCGCAGAAGTGCGCGGCCGAGCGTCGATTTTCCCGAACCGGACTCGCCGACGATACCGATGGTCTGGTTGCGCTTCAGCCGGATCGAAATGTGATCGACGGCGCGCAGCAGCAGCGGTTCGCCGGCAAGGAAGCCGCCGCCGATCTTGAAGGTCACTTCGACATTGCGGCCCTCCAGCAGCACAGGAGCGCTGGGCGGCGGCGCCGCCTTGGTGCCGGTCGGTTCGGCGGCCAGCAGCATTTTGGTATAGGCATGCTGCGGGTTGGCGAAAAGTGCTTCCGCCTCGCCTTCCTCGACGACTTCGCCATAGCGCATGACATAGACGCGGTCGGCAAAGCGCCGGACGATGCCGAGATCGTGGGTGATGAAGACGATGGCCATGCCGAGCTTGCGCTGCAATTCGGCGAGCAGCACCAGGATCTGCGCCTGGATGGTGACGTCGAGCGCCGTCGTCGGCTCGTCGGCGATCAGGATGTCGGGGTCGTTGGCCAATGCCATGGCGATCATGACGCGCTGGCGCTGGCCGCCCGACATTTCGTGCGGATAGGATTTCATCCGCCGCTCGGGATCGGGGATATGCACCAGCCTGAGCAGCTTGAGCGCCTCGTTCCGTGCCTCGGCTGCGTTCAGCCCGCGGTGCTTGCGGATCGGTTCGATCAGCTGGTTGCCGATCGAATAGAGCGGATCGAGCGAGGTCATCGGCTCCTGGAAGATCATGCTGATCTTGGCGCCGCGCACCTTGTTGAGGTCGGGCTTGCTCATGGTCAAAAGGTTGCGGCCGCGATAATCGACGTGACCCGTCGCCTCGCCGTTGGACGCCAGCAGGCTCATCGCCGCCATCATGGTCTGGCTCTTGCCGGATCCGGATTCGCCGACCACGGCAACGGTTTCACCTGCCTTGACGTGGATGTTGATGCCCTTGACCGCTTCGACCGCGCCGTCGAGCGTGCGGAAGCGGACGCGAAGGTCTTTGACGCTGAGGATCGTTTCGGGCGCTTCCATCGCAACGGTCCCCATATTATCGGTCCCCATCTTTATCGGTCCCATCTTCATCGGTCTCTCGGATCGAGCGCGTCGCGCAGGCCGTCGCCGACGAAGTTCAGCGCAAACAGCGTCGAGACGAGGAAGAAGGCGGGGAACAAAAGCAGCCAGTTGGCGGTGCCGATGTTCTTGGCGCCGACCGAGATGAGCACGCCCCAGCTGGTCATCGGTTCCTGCACGCCAAGGCCAAGGAAGGACAGGAAACTTTCCAGGATGATGACCTGCGGCACCAGCAGCGTCATGTAGATCACCA
This sequence comes from Mesorhizobium sp. M0016, assembly GCF_040324035.1. NCBI lineage: Bacteria > Pseudomonadati > Pseudomonadota > Alphaproteobacteria > Hyphomicrobiales > Phyllobacteriaceae > Mesorhizobium > Mesorhizobium sp. M0016. Next base: position 6,564 of record NZ_JAMYVM010000019.1, read on the forward strand.
CTGGTCCGAGCAGATTGGGGATGACATGGCGCAGCAGGATGCCGCGCTGGCCGACGCCCATGGCTTCGGCCGCCTGGACATACTCCTGCCGCCGGATCGACAGCGCCTGGCCGCGCACGATGCGCGCCATGTCGAGCCACAGCACCGCTCCCACCGCCAGGAACATCAGCACGAAGTTGCGGCCGAAGAACACCACCAGCATGATGACGAAGAAAATGAAGGGCAAGGAATAGAGCACGTCGACGATGCGCATCATCACCTCGTCGATCTTACCGCCGGAAAAGCCTGCCGCCGCCCCGTAGAGGACGCCGATGACCACGGCGACAATGCCGGCAAGCAGGCCGATGGCCAGCGAGATGCGCCCTGCCATCAGCGTTCGCGAGAGAAGATCGCGACCGGTGTTGTCGGTGCCGAACAGGAAGTACTGCTGTTTGACCGACGCAGTCATAGTCAATTCGAGCCCGTCGGCCGATTTGCTCTCTATCTTGGTATCGTCGAAGGCATCGGAGCGGTCGAGATAGCGGATGTTGCGGTCGTCGATCGGTTTGGTCGAGGTGACGGTGACGGTGACGCGACTGCCGTCCAGTTTCCACTCCTTGATGTCGACGCGCATGCGCTTGACGGCATCCTTGAGCGCCGTCTCGATCATGTCGGGCTTCGGATAGGCTGAAAAGCTTGGCGGCGTGCGCACATAGTCGGCATAGATGGTGGTGTACTGATGCGGCACGAACCAGGGGCCGAAGATGCTGATGACGCCAATGAAGGCCAGGTAATAGAGGCTGAACATGGCGGCGCGGTTGGCTTTGAGGCGCGCCCATGCGTCGCCCCAGAGCGAGCGGCCGACGACGGCCGGCGGAGCGGCGGCGGCTGTGATGTCAGTCATAGCGCACCCTCAGTCATAGCGTACCCTCGGGTCGACGACCGCGTACATGACGTCGACGATCAGGTTGAAGACGATGGTGAAGAGCGCGATCACCACCACGGTCCCCATCACCAGCGTGTAGTCGCGGTTGAGCGCGGCATCGACGAAATAGCGGCCGACACCGGGAATGGAGAAGATGGTCTCGACGATGACCGAACCGGTGAGCAGCGCCGCGGCTGCCGGACCGGTGAAGGAAACGATCGGCAGGATGGCGCCGCGCAGCGCGTGCTTGACCACCACCGACCAGTCGGAGAGGCCGAGCGCACGCGCCGTTCGGATATGATGCGAACGCAAGCTCTCGATCATCGACCCGCGCATCAGGCGGGCAACGATGGCGATCTGCGGCAAGGCCAGCGTCAGCACCGGGCCGATCTTGTTGATCAATGCGCCATCACCCCAGCCGCCGATCGGCAACAGCTTCCAGGTCAATCCGAACACCAGCTGAATCACAGGAGCGATGACGAAGGTGGGGATAGTGCTGCCGGCGGTCGCCAGCGCAATCACCGTATAGTCGCCAAGCTTGTTCTGGTTGAGCGCGGCGATGGTGCCGAGCACCGAACCAAGCAGCAGCGCCAGGATCAGCGCCGAGGTGCCGAGCTGGACCGATATCGGCAGCCCCTTGGCAAACAGTTCGGTGACGGTGAAGTCAGGCAAATTGTAGCTCGGCCCGAAATTGCCGCGCAGAAGATTGCCGAGATAGTGGGCATATTGCAGCCAGAGCGGATCGTCGAGGCCGAACTGTGCTTCCAGATTGGCCCTGATCTCGGGACTGAGGCCCCGCTCCTGATTGAAGGGGCCGCCCGGTGCGACGCGTATCAGGAAGAACGCCATGGTCACGATGACGAATAGCGTCGGAATGGCGGTCAGAAGCCGCCGTAAGATGTATCGCAGCATCGGCGCCCCGCTTCGGCCAGAGCGACATACGTCCATGCGGACGCATTGCCACGCTCCGGCGCCAAATCTTCGCACCGGGCTTGCCGAAAATCGACCACGACTTTCGGACCGGTGCGATGACCGACCAGTCCGCCCCGCCCGGAGGGGGCGGGGCGGTCCAGTCAAGGATGATTATCAGTCCTTGGAGACGAAGCGGGACGGATGGATGTCCATCACATTGTCATCGAAGCCATGCAGCTTCGAGGAAACGATATCGTGGAAGCTGTAGTAGAGAAGCGGAATGTTGCCGACGTCATCGACAAGGATGCGCTCGGCCTCGGTGAGGTCCTTCATGCGCTCTTCCGGCTTGCCGCCGGCAGCCGCGGCCTTGTCCATGGCCGCCTCATATGCCGGGCTGACGTAGCTCGAATAGTTGTTGCCGCTGGCCTTGCGGGTGATGCCGAGGAAGGTCTCGGGATCCTTGTAGTCGGCGATCCAGGCGGCACGCGCCACGTCGTAGTTGCCCTTCTGCTCGAGGAAGGAATAGTGGGTCTTGGTATCGGTGTTCAGCAGCGTGATCTCGACGCCAAGCGGCTTCAACTGTTCCTGGATGGCAACCGCGGTGTTCTTGTGGTTTTCCGAGGTGTTGTAGCGGATCTCCATCTTCAGCGGATGCTCGGGCGTATAGCCGAGTTTCTCAAGGATCTTCTTGGCGGCGTCCTCGCGGTCGATCTGCGGCATGTCGGCGTATTTGGCCATTGCCGGCGTGTAGCCGGCGATGCCCGGAGGCACCATCGAATAGCCGGGCAGCATGGAATTCTGCCAGACCTTTTCGGCCAGGAAGTCGCGGTCGATCGCCATCGAGATGGCGTTGCGCAGCTCGACATTGTCCCAGGGCGCCTTGTCGGTCTTGATCGCGTAATAATAGGTGCCGAGATACGGTCCGACGCGGACCTGATCGCCGAACTTGGTCTTGAGGTCAGCGAGCTGTTCGGTCGGCAGGTCGCCGTAGCTGTCGAGTTCGCCTGCCTCGAAGCGCTTCATCGCCGAAGAGCGGTCTTCGGTCGGGATGTAGTTGACTACGTCCATCTTGACGGTCGCGGCATCCCAGAATTTCGGATTCTTGACCAGCTTCATGTGGTCGTTGGGAATCCACTCGGCCAATGTATAGGCGCCGTTCGAAACGAGATTGCCCGCCTTGATCCAGTCGGCGCCGAGCTTGTCGATCGAGGCCTTGTTGACCGGATAGGTAGCTTGGTGGGTCAGCATCTCCAGGAAGTATGGCGTCGGCGCCTTCAGCGTCACTTCCAGGGTGTTGGCGTCGATCGCCTTGACGCCCATGTCCTCGGGCTTGCCTTTCTTGGTGTTGACTTCCTCGGCGTTCTTCACGGGATAGAGCATGGAAGCGTATTCAGCGGCGGTCGCCGGATCCTCCAGCCTACGGAAGGAATAGACGAAGTCGTCCGCCGTCACCGGGCTGCCATCCGACCACAAGCCGTCCTTGCGCAGCTTGAAGGTGTAGACGGTGCCGTCATCAGATACCGTCCAGCTTTCGGCGGCGCCCGGGATGAGGTTCGTCTTCTGATCGTGCATGACCAGTCCCTGGAACAGGTCGCGTATGATATCGGCTTCGTAGACGGTCGAGGTCTTGTGCGGATCGACCGTCTCCGCTTCGGCGGCGCTGCCTCTGTTATAGACGGTCTCGGCAAGGGCCGGCGTCAGGAACGTGCCTGCGGCAAAGGTCATGGTCGCGGCGACAAGCGTCGCCTTCAGCATATTTTTCAGCATGAAGTCTCTCCCTGTGGCGCTGCCCATCGGCTGCGCCTTACGAGTGTTGACGCCCCGGAACCGATTTCTGGCCCCTTCGAGCGCGCCGCCGGTTCCCGTTCCGGCAGCTGGTGGCAGGAGACTAGACAGACGGAAATATTATTTCAACCGAGTCTTGCTTGACGCTAAGTGAGCATCCTCACCCTAAACCAGCCATAGCTAATCTATATTACCAGGTTCAATTGGGTGCAGCTTGCGGTTGTGCTGTAATTTTGCGTTTTGCCCTCAGCAGTTGTCATTAGCGCAACCATCTGGAAATATTCCAGGAATGCCGTTCGTGGCCAAGCTCGACGAAAGTACCGAAGAAGCCCGAAAATGAAAAACATGGCGCCGGTGGCGTTGCACGGATCACTCGGCACGGTTGCATGCGGACACGATCTTTGTTGACGCCGGACGGCGTCCCTGAAAGATCAGCCTACCTTGCCGACAAACCAGCCCAGGGCCGGCAGCAACAGCCCCTCCTCCTGCAGGACGGCACCGCCACCCTGAGCGATCGTCTCGACAGGCTGGAGATCCGGCGGCAGCCGCCAGTCGGCCGGCTTGTCGGCGAAATTGAAGACGCAGAGCAATATCGCGTCCTCACCCTGCCGGATGAAGGCAAGGACATCGCCGTCGGCATCAAGAAAGCGGATCGGGCCCTTGACCAGCGCCAGATGCGCCTTGCGCAAGGCGAGCATCGTCCGGTAGCCGGCGAGCACGGACTTGTCGTCGGCGTTCTGGATATCGACCGCCCGAGCGCGGTGGCTTTCCGGCACCGGCAGCCAGGGTTTTCCCGAGGAAAAACCGGCATTGTCGGCGCCCGCTTCCCAGACCATCGGTGTGCGGCAGCCGTCCCTGCCCTTTACCCCCGGCCAGAAACGGATGCCGACGGGATCGCGCAGATCCTCGAAGGTCAGCTCCGCCTCCTCCAGCCCAAGCTCTTCGCCTTGGTAGAGACAGATCGAGCCGCGCAAGCAGGAGAGCAAAGCGATAGCGAATGTCGCCACCGCATCTGGATCGCCGCCCGGCCGCGTCCAGCGGCTGACATGGCGCACGACATCGTGGTTGGAGAACGCCCAGCAGACCCAGCCGTCGGCGACAGCTGCCTCGAAGGCCTCGACGCAGCCGCGCACATGGGCGGCTGAGAATTGCTGACCGAGCAGGTCGAAGGTGTAGCACATGTTGAGCTTGTCGCCGCCGGATGTGTAGGCGGCCAGCGTCTGCAGCGAACGGCCTTCGTCGCCGACCTCGCCGACACTGGCGCGGCCGTCATATTCGTCGAGCAAAGCGCGGAAGCGCCTGAGGAAACCGAGGTTTTCCGGTTGCGTCTTGTCGAACAGATGCTCCTGGAAGAGATAGGTGTTGGTTTCGCCATTGGTGCCGGCGACGCTCGACGCCAGCGGCGGGTTGCTGCGCAGCCAGCGGTCGTGGACATAGTAGTTGACCGTATCCAGGCGGAAGCCGTCGACGCCGCGCTCGAGCCAGAACCGCACCGTCTGCAACAACGCGTCTTGGACCTCAGGATTGTGGAAGTTGAGGTCCGGCTGCGAGGCGAGGAAATTGTGCATGTAGTATTGCCGGCGGGTCGCGTCCCACTCCCAGGCCGGGCCGCCGAAGACCGACAGCCAGTTGTTGGGCGCGTTGCCGTCCGGCCTGGTGTCGGCCCAGACATACCAGTCAGCCTTGGGATTATCCTTGCTGGCACGGCTCTCTACAAACCATTCGTGCTTGTCGGAGGAGTGCGACAACACCTGATCGATGATCACCTTCAGGCCGAGCCTGTGCGCCTCGGCAACCAGCGCGTCAAAGTCGTCGAGCGTGCCGAACATCGGATCGACCGCCTGATAGTCGGAGACGTCGTAGCCCATATCGGCCATTGGCGATTTGAAGAAGGGCGACAGCCAGACGGCGTCGACGCCGAGCGAGGCGACGTGCGCCAGCCGTGAGGTGATGCCTGAGAGGTCGCCGCTGCCGTCGCCGGTGGTGTCCTGGAAGGAGCGAGGATAGATCTGGTAGATGACGCAGCCGCGCCACCAGTCGGCGCTCTGTTCAGGTCCCGGCTGGGCATTGTCGTCGGCCATTACGGACCCTTCCTGGCGCGGGCCTTTGCGGTCCGGCGCTCGATCATGAAACTGACACTGCGGCCGGGCAGCGGCCGCGCGAGGTCGACCGCTTGCGCTTCAACAGCCGGCTGCCATTCAAACCCTTGCCGCGCGGGCAGCGTGAAGACGCATTGGCGGCGATCGCCATTGACGATCACAGCCAGGCGGCCTTCCCCGCCATCGCCGAGCAGCATGACGAGGCGATGGCGCGAGCCATCGTTCCAGTCGGCTTCGCTGAGCGGCGCGCCGGTCTCGGTCAGCCAGGCGACGTCGGGCGTTTCAGAACCGGCCGGCGGCTCTCCGGTCAGGAAGCGCGTATCGGAAAGCGCCGGCACCGCGCCGCGCAGAGCTGCGAGCGCGGACACATGGGCTTCCAGCCCGACGTCGCGCCCGGCCCAGTCGAGCCAGGTGATGGCGTTGTCCTGCGCATAGGCGTTGTTGTTGCCCCCTTGCGTGCGGCCGAATTCATCGCCCGCCGTCAGCATGATGGTGCCGCGCGAGGCAAACAGCGTGGCGAGCAGCGCGAAGCGATCATGGGAACGGGCCTCGGCAATCGCCTTGTCCGAGGTTTCGCCCTCGACGCCGTTGTTCCAGGACAGGTTCTCATTGTGGCCGTCGCGGTTCTTCTCGCCATTGGCTTGGTTGTGCTTGGCTTCATAAGCGACGATATCGGCCAGCGTCATGCCATCGTGTGCGGCGATGAAGTTGACCGTGCGGCTGGCGGATTGGCCCTCCCTGCCGAACACATCGGAGGAGCCGGCGAGCCTTGTCGCCAGCGCACCGACCGCGCCGGCATCGCCGCGCCAGAAGCGCCTGATGTCGTCGCGGTAGCGGTCGTTCCATTCGAGGTAAGGCGGCCGGAAATTGCCGAGCTGATAGCCATTCGGGCCGATGTCCCACGGCTCGGCGATCAGCACCCTGTCGGCAAGCAGACGATCGCCAGCGATGGTCTCGAGCAACGGGGCCGCCGGATCGAATACGCCATCGACGCGGCCGAGGACCGGCGTCAGGTCGAAGCGGAAACCGTCGACGCCGGCATGGCGGACGAAATGGCGCAGCGTGTCGAGTACCATGTCGCGAACGACCGGATGGTCGCAGGCAATGGTATTGCCGGTGCCGGTATCGTTGGCCAACCTGCCGTCCTGCTCGCTGCGGTAGTAGGCTTGATTGTCGAGGCCGCGCAGCGACAGCGTCGGCCCGAGCCGGTCACTTTCGCCGGTATGATTGAAGACGAGATCGAGGATGGTGCTAATGCCAGCCCTGCGCAGCACCCCCACAGTATCGCGCAACTCGGCGATGCCGCCGGGCGCCAGGCGCGGGTCGAGCGCCATGAAGGTGACTGGGTTGTAGCCCCATGCGTTGCTGAGGCCGAGCGGCGGTAGATGGCGCTCATCGATCCATGCCGTCACGGGCATTAGCTCAACGGCGGAGACGCCGATCTTCTTGAGATGTTCGACGATAGCCGGATGGGCAAGGGCTGCAATGGTGCCGCGCTGCGCTTCCGGTACGTCCGGATGCAGCCTGGTGAAGGAGCGGACGTTGAGTTCGTAGATCAGGCCGCCTGGCTGGAACAAAGGCGGCTTGGCCGGCAGCGGCTTCGGTTGAGCCCGCGCGATGGTCTTCGGCATCAGTGGCGCGGTGTCGGCGCCTTCGTTGCGCCGGGCGGCAAGCCGCCAATGATGCTGGTAGGGCCGGTCGATCTCGACGGCGTAGGGATCGGTGAGCAGCTTGTCGGGATCGAACCACAGCCCGCGCTCCGGCGCATATTCGCCGTCGGCGCGAAAGCCGTAGCGCGTACCCGCGGCAAGGCCGGCGACGAACAGCGCATGGACGCCTTCGCTTTCCGGCTGGAGTTCGAGCCGGTCGATTTCGCGGGCGCCGGTGTCGTCGAAGATCGACACCCAGAGCCGCCGCGCCGAGGACGACCAGGCGGCAAAACGGATGCCTTCGGGAGTGACCTTTGCGCCGAGTTGGGTCATCGGCGCATCCTCCACCCTCCCCCTTGTGGGGAGGGTCGCGAACCAAGTGAGCGGGGTGGGGGTCGGCGCGGGGAAAGCGCTTTACGAGCACCCCCAACCCGATCCGCTGCGCGGATCGACCCTCCCCACAAGGGGGAGGGTAAAGACGTCACCACCCTCAAGTAATCACGCTCGGCTTGTTGCGCCCGGTGTGGCTCTTGATCCCGGCGATATCATCGGCAGCCGCGATCAGGTCAGCGAGCGCCTCTTGCGTGTCGAGATCATGCCGCGCTCTGTCCGGCTCGTAGCGCTCGATGTAGACGCGCAGCGTAGCACCCGACGTGCCGGTGCCGGACAAACGAAACACGACACGCGAGCCGCCTTCGAACAGGATGCGGATGCCCTGGTTCTTGCTCACCGAACCGTCGACGGGATCGTGATAGGCGAAGTCGTCAGCATTGGCGATCTTCAGTCCGCGCACGCTGGTGCCGGGCAGCGAAGCGAGCTTGGCGCGCAACTCGTCGACCAAGGCGTTGGCGCGCTCGGTTTCGACCTCCTCATAGTCATGACGTGAATAGTAATTGCGGCCGTAGGTCGCCCAATGTTCGGTGACGACGTCCTTGCAGCTTTCGCCGCGCACGGCCAGGATGTTCAGCCACAACAGCACCGCCCACAGCCCGTCCTTTTCACGGACATGGTTCGAGCCGGTGCCGGCGCTTTCCTCGCCGCAGATCGTTGCCATGCCGGCATCGAGCAGATTGCCGAAGAACTTCCAACCGGTCGGCGTTTCGTAGATGCCGATGCCGAGCTGTTCGGCGACGCGGTCGGCAGCGCCGCTGGTCGGCATCGAGCGGGCGATGCCTTTGAGGCCGTCCTTGTAGCCCGGCGCCAATTGCGCATTGGCGGCAAGCATGGCCACCGAATCCGACGGGGTGACGAAAATGCCCTTGCCGATGATGAGATTGCGGTCACCGTCGCCGTCGGAAGCGGCGCCGAAATCGGGCGCATCCGGTCCCATCATCTCGTCATAGAGATGCTTGGCGTGGACCAGGTTCGGATCCGGGTGATGGCCGCCAAAATCCGGCAGCGGCTTGTAGTTGCGGCAGGTGCCATTCTCCGCGCCGAGCCGGCGCTCGAGGATTTCCTTGGCATACGGGCCGGTGACCGCATGCATGGCGTCGAAGCGCATGCGGAAGCCGTATTTGAAATTGGCGCGGATGGCGTCGAAGTCGAACAGGCTCTCCATCAATTCGGCATAGTCGGTGACCGGGTCGATAATCTCGACCGCCATGCCGCCGGCGGTCACCGTGCCGATCTTGTCGATGTCGATCTGGTCGATGTCGGCGGTCTTGAAGCTCGAAATCGTCTTGGTCTTTTCGAAGATCGCGTCGGTCAGCTTTTCCGGCGCCGGGCCGCCATTGCCGGCATTGTACTTGATGCCGAAATCCTCGTGCGGGCCGCCCGGATTGTGACTGGCCGACAGGATGATGCCGCCGAAGGTCTTGTATTTGCGGATGACATGCGACGCCGCCGGCGTCGACAATATGCCGCCCTGCCCGACCATCACCTTGCCGAAGCCGTTGGCCGCCGCCATGGCGATGGCCTTCTGGATGACCTCGCGGTTGTAGAAGCGGCCGTCGCCGCCGATCACCAGCGTCTTGCCCTCAAAGCCCTCCAGCGCGTCGAAGATCGACTGGATGAAGTTCTCGGCATAGTGCTCCTGCTGAAAGACAGGCACCTTCTTGCGCAGGCCGGACGTGCCGGGTTTCTGGTCGAGATAGGGTTTGGTGGCGACGGTCCGGATCATGCTTCAGGCAACCCTTTTCGAAAGCAGCAGGCGGTAGAGTTCAACGTATTTGTCGGCGCTCTTGTCCCAGGAGACATCGGCCTTCATGCCCTGGCGCTGGATCTGTTCCCAGACGGCCGGGCTCGAATGCGCATCGACCAGCCGGCGGATGGCGTGCAGCATGGCGCCGCCACTATTGGGCGCGAACTGGAAGCCGGTGGCGACACCGGCCGAGATCGCTGCTTCATTGGCGTCGATGATGGTGTCGGCAAGGCCGCCGGTGCGGGCGACGACCGGCACGCAGCCATAGCGTAGGCCGTAAAGCTGGGTCAGCCCGCAAGGCTCGAAGCGCGACGGGATGACGATGGCGTCGCAGCCGCCCTGCATGGTGTGGGAAAGCCCCTCGTCATAGCCGACGACGACGCCGACACGGCCGCGATGGCGGGCGGTGGCAGCCAGCAGCGCGCCTTCCAGGCCGGCGTCGCCTGAGCCGAGGATCGCCAGCCGCGCGCCGGTGGCGACGACGCCGTCGACCACAGCCGCCAGTATGTCCATGCCCTTCTGCCAGGTCAGCCGGCTGACGACGCAGACGATCGGACTGTCGTCGCGCTCGAGGCTGAAGCGGTCCTCGACAACCGCCCGGTTGGGAAGCCGAGCCTTGAGCGTCGCGGCGGAGTAGGCCGACACCAGATGCTTGTCGGTCTCCGGGTTCCAGATGTCGGTGTCGATGCCGTTGACGATGCCGTAGAGGTCGGAAGAGCGCATGTTGATCAGGCCGTCGAGGCCCATGCCGAATTCCGGCGAGCGGATTTCCTGGGCATAGGTGGGGCTCACCGTGGTGATCGCCCAGGCCGCCTGCAGGCCGGCCTTGAGGAAGCCGACGCCGCCATAGTATTCTACGCCGTCGAGCGCCATCGCCGCGGCCGGCAAGCCGAGCTCGCCAAAAATGCCGGCGCCGAACTGACCCTGGAAGGCAAGGTTGTGAACCGTGATCAGCGACGGCACGCCGACCGCCTTGCCGTAGCGCATATAGGCCAGCGTCATCGCCGACTGCCAGTCATGGGCGTGGACGAGATCCGGCTGGTAGCCGGAAATGGCGCCGCCGGCGATATCGCCACCGACCTGGCTCAGCGCAGCAAAACGCCGCCAATTGTCGGGCCAATCGGCGCCGGCCGCATTGCCGTAAGGGCCGCCGGGACGGTCGTAGAGATGCGGCGCGTCGAGCACGAACAGGTCGAGCCCGGCGATCTTGACGGCATGGACCGAAGCCTTGCCGCCCTGCAGCAGCGGGTATTGGTAGACAGCCTTCTTTTTCTTGAAGGCGTCCATCACCTGGGGAAAGCCGGGGATGAGCGTGCGCATGGTCACGCCCTTGGCGGCCAGCGCGATCGGCAATGCGCCGGTCACGTCGGCAAGTCCGCCGGTCTTGATCAGCGGGAATATCTCGGGCGTGACCGACAGAACCTGCATGCGTTTATGGTACCCCGTCTTACAGCTTCAGCTTGTCGATCATGTCCTGCGTGACCAGGCAGATGCCCTTTTCCGAAACCCGGAAACGCTTGGCGTCGAGAACAGGGTCTTCGCCAACCACCAGCCCTTCCGGTATCCTTACACCGTGGTCGATGACGACGCGCTTCAACTTTGCGTTCCGGCCGACATGAACGTCGGGCAGCATGACGACCTCTTCCAGCGTCGAATAGGAGTTGATGCGCGCGCCGGTGAAGATCAGGCTGCGCTTCAGCGAAGCACCCGAGACGATGCAATCGCCTGAGACCAGCGAGGAGACGGCCGAACCACGCCGGCCATCCTCGTCATGCACGAACTTTGCCGGCGGCTTCAATTCGGCATAGGTCCAGATCGGCCAGTCACGGTCGTAGAGGTCGAGTTCGGGGGTAATATCGGTCAGGTCGATATTGGCTTCCCAGTAGGCATCGACCGTGCCGACATCGCGCCAATAGGCCTCGTTCTCGGCAGTCGAGCGCACGCAGGATTTGGCGAAGCGATGCGCGATCGCCTTACCATGCTGGACGATGTAGGGGATGATGTCCTTGCCGAAGTCGCGGCTGGAGCCTGGCTCGGCCGCATCGCGGCGCAGCTGTTCCATCAGGAACTTGGTCTTGAAGACATAGATGCCCATCGAGGCCAGCGCGAATTCCGGCTTGTCGGGAATGCCGGGCGGGTCGGCGGGCTTTTCGACGAAGGCGATGATGTTGTCCTTGCCGTCGACATGCATGACACCGAAGCCGGTCGCTTCCAAGCGCGGCACTTCAAGGCAACCGACAGTGACATCGGCATTGGCATCGACGTGCTGGCGCAGCATCAGCTCGTAGTCCATCTTGTAGATGTGGTCGCCGGCCAGGATGACCATGTATTCGGGGCCATAGGCCTCGATGATGTCGATGTTCTGGTAGACGGCGTCGGCCGTGCCTTCATACCACTGGGTTTCCGAGACACGCTGGGAGGCCGGCAGGATGTCGAAGCTTTCGTTCCGCTCCGGGCGCAGGAAGTTCCAGCCGCGCTGCAGGTGGCGGATCAGCGAATGCGCCTTGTACTGGGTGGCGACACCGAGGCGGCGGATGCCGGAATTCAGCGCATTGGACAGCGCGAAATCGATGATGCGCGTCTTGCCGCCGAAATAGACAGCCGGCTTGGCCCTGCGGTCGGTCAATTCCTTGAGCCGGCTGCCGCGGCCGCCGGCCAGCACATAGGCCATGGCATCGCGCGCCAGCGGCTGGGTTCTCTTCAAGTCTGCCATTTTTACCCTCCCAAATTACCAGTCTGGAGCATCGCCCGGTCCGCAACGAGTCGACGGACCTAATCCGAAACGAGTTGACGGATCTAGTCCGCAACGAGTTGACGGACCTAGTCCGCAACGAGTTCAAGCATGATCGTCGACAGCGGCGGCAAAAGCATCGTTGCCGAAATGCCTCCTCCTTCCGCCCTGGCTTCGACCACACCGCCATTGCCCTTGCCCGAACCACCGTAGTCCGAAGCGTCGGTGTTGATGATTTCGCGCCATTTGCCGACCTTGGGCAATGGCACGCGATAATTGTCGCGCGGCACTGGCGTGAAGTTGGAAATGACGGCGATCGGGTTGCCGCCGGGCGCGCTGCGCAGCCAGGCGAAGACCGAGTTTTCCTTGTCGTCGACGATCAGCCAGGAGAAGCCGTCCGGCTCGCAGTCGCGTGCATGCAGCGCCGGGCGCGAGCGATAGAGATAGTTGAGGTCGCGCACCGTCTGCCAGACGCCGCGATGCGGGTGGAAGTCGAGCAGGTTCCAGTCGAGCCCGCGCGCCTCGCTCCACTCGCGGCGCTGGGCGAATTCCTGGCCCATGAACAACAGCTTCTTGCCGGGATAGCCCCACATGAAGGCATAGAAGGCGCGCAAAGTCGCGAACTTCTGCCAGTCGTCGCCGGCCATCTTGCCGAGCAGCGTGCCCTTGCCGTGCACGACCTCGTCATGGGACAGCGGCAGCACGAAATTCTCGGAAAAGGCGTAGGTCAGGCCGAAGGTCAGGTCGTTGTGGTGATGTTTGCGGAAGATCGGCTCCTTGGCGAAATACTCCAACGTGTCGTGCATGAAGCCCATGTTCCATTTGAAGCCGAAGCCCAGCCCGCCTTCATGCACCGGCGCCGAGACCTTCGGCCATGAGGTCGATTCCTCGGCGATGGTCATCACGCCGGGATGGTGGCCGTAGACCTCCTTGTTCATCTTCTGCAGGAAGGAGACTGCTTCGAGGTTTTCGCGGCCGCCCTTCTCGTTGGGGATCCACTCGCCGGCCTTGCGCGAATAATCGAGGTAGAGCATCGAGGCCACCGCATCCACGCGCAAACCGTCGACATGGTATTTCTCGGCCCAGAACAGCGCGTTGTTGACGAGGAACGACACCACCTCGCGGCGGCCGAAATTGTAGATCGCGGTGTTCCAGTCGGGATGAAAACCCTTGCGCGGATCGGCATGCTCATAAAGCGCTGTGCCGTCGAAATTGGCCAGGCCATGCGCGTCGACCGGGAAATGCGCCGGCACCCAGTCGAGGATGACGCCGACGCCGGCGCGGTGCGCACCGTCGACGAAACGGGCGAAGCCGTCGGGGTCGCCGAATCGCGCCGAGGGGGCATAAAGTCCGGTTGTCTGATAACCCCATGACGGGTCATAGGGATGTTCGGAGATCGGCAGGAACTCGATGTGGGTGAAGCCGGTCTCGACAGCATAGGGGATGAGCTGGTTGGCGAGTTCGTCCCATGACAGGAAGCTGCCATCATCGTGCTGCTGCCACGAACCGGCATGGACCTCGTAGATCGATATGGCTTCGCGCCGCGGATCGGCCTTTCGCCAGTAATTGCGATGCGCCTCGTCGCCCCATTCATGCGCCGGCGGCACCGCCGTCACGGATGCTGTGGCCGGGCGCAGTTCAGACTTGAAGGCGAACGGATCGGCCTTGAGCGGCAGGCGCACGCCGTCGGGGGCAATGATCTCGTATTTATAGGGGTGGCCGGCGCCGATATCGGGAATGAACAGCTCCCAGATGCCGGTGTCGCGGCGGTCGCGCATCGTGTGCCGACGGCCGTCCCATTCGTTGAAGTCGCCGACCACCGAGACACGCCGCGCATTGGGCGCCCAGACGGCGAAGTGTACGCCGGAGGCGCCCTCGTGATCGATGAGATGAGCGCCGAGCTTGTCGAACAGCCTGAGATGCGACCCTTGGGCGATGTAATAATCATCCATCGGGCCGAGTACCGGGCCGAAGGAATAGGGATCGGTCAGCCACCAGTCGCCGCCGGCATTCTTGGCGTGATACCGCAGCGGCTGGCGCTTCTTGATCGACAGTCTGCCTTCGAAGAAACCGGCGTCGTCGCGCCGCGTGAGTTCGCCGGCGTTCTTGCCGGCCAGCGTGTATGCGGTGACGAACTCGGCATTGGGGACGAAGCAGCGGGCAACCAGGCTCTTGCCGGCATCATGCACGCCCAGGATTGCAAAAGGATCGCCATGCGTGCCTGCAACAATTGCGGCGACATCGCCGGCTGACGCCAGCCCGTCCGACCCGCTCGTCGTCGCGGTCGCGCGCGGTTTCTTCATCAGGCGGTGTCCCTCCCTGGGAACCAGTTCTTGTGCACAAGACCCATTGTCGTGGCCTCATGCAATCATATCAGGCGGGCACGTTCCAGATTTCTTTCGCATATTGGCGGATCGTGCGATCGGAAGAGAACCAGCCGACGCGGGCAACGTTGCGGATAGCGCGCGCGTACCAATCGGGGCTGTTGCGCCAGACGGCGTCGACATCGCGCTGGGCGGCGGCATAGGCGTCGAAATCCGCCGCCACCATGAACCAGTCGCTGTTGTAGAGACCGTCGACCAGCTCGCGGTAGCGATCCGGCTGGTCGGGCGAGAACACGCCCGACGATACTGCGGCAACAGCCTGCGCCAATTCAGGGGAGCCCTCGATCACGGCGCGCGGGTTGTAGCCATTGCTGCGCCGCTCGGCGACTTCCGCCGTGCTCAGGCCGAAGATGAAGATGTTGTCGTCGCCGACGCATTCCTTGATCTCGACATTGGCGCCGTCGAGCGTGCCGATGGTCAAGGCGCCGTTCAGCGCGAACTTCATGTTGCCGGTGCCCGACGCCTCCATGCCAGCAGTCGAAATCTGCTCGGACAGGTCGGCGGCCGGCATCATCACCTCGGCCAGGCTGACATTGTAGTTCGGCACGAACACCACTTTCAGCAGCCCGCGCACCGACGGGTCGCTGTTGATGACCTTGGCGACGTCGTTGGCCAGTTTGATGATCAGCTTGGCATTGTGGTAGCTGGGCGCCGCTTTGCCGCCGAAGAATTTGACGCGCGGCATCCAGTCCTGCTCGGGATGCGAGCGGATCTGGTCGTAGAGCGCGATCGATTCCAGGATGTTGAGCAGCTGGCGCTTGTATTCGTGGATGCGCTTGACCTGGATGTCGAACAGCGCCGACGGGTCGAGCTTGATGCCGAGCCGGTCTGCGACCAGATTGGCGAGCTTGACCTTGTTGGAGCGCTTGACGGCGGCGAACTTGTCGCGGAAGGCGGCGTCGCCGGCAAAGGCTTCGAGCCCCTTGATGGCGTCGATGTCGTCGAGGAAACGGTCCCCGATCGCCGCGCGGGTGAGCGCGGTGAGGCCCGGATTGCACTGGATCAGCCAGCGCCGTGGCGTGATGCCGTTGGTCTTGTTGTTGATGCGATCGGGATAGAGCTTGTGGAGATCGGCAAACACCGTCTCCTTCATCAGTTCGGTGTGCAACGCCGACACGCCATTGATCGAGTGCGAGCCGACAAAGGCCAGGTTACCCATGCGCACGCGGCGGTCGCCATTTTCCTGGATCAGCGAGATGCGGCTGATCTGCTCATTGGAAAACTGGTTGGTGGCGCGGGCCTCAAGCAGCACCTGAGCATTGATGGCGTAGACGATCTGCATGTGGCGCGGCAAAAGCCGTTCGAACAGCGGCACCGGCCAGCTTTCCAGCGCTTCTGGCAGCAGCGTGTGGTTGGTGTAGCCGAAGGTGCGCTTGGTGATGTCCCAGGCCTGGTCGAAATCCATGCCATGGACGTCCATCAGCAGGCGCATCAGCTCTGGCACGGCGATCGCCGGATGGGTGTCATTGAGATGGATCGCCGCCTTGTCGGGCAGCGAGGCGAGATCGCCATACTGGCTGAGATGGCGCTGGACGACGTCCTGCAGCGATGCGGTGGAGAAGAAATATTCCTGCCGCAGCCGCAGTTCCTGGCCGGCCTTGTGGGAATCGGCGGGGTAAAGCACGCGCGACAAGGCATCGGCCTTGTTGCTTTCGGCCAGCGCGCCGATGTGGTCGCCGGCGTTGAACTTGTCGAGCAGGATCGGATCGACCGGCATGCCGGACCAAAGCCGCAGCGTGTTGACGCGGTTGGCCCGCCAGCCAACCACCGGGGTGTCGTAGGCGACGGCCTGGACATGCTCGGTCGGCTTCCAGACGTGACGTTCGAGCCGGCCATCCTTGGAGGTGATCGATTCCACCGAGCCGCCGAAGCCGACTTCGAAGGCGCGTTCGCGGCGCTCGAACTCCCAGGGGTTGCCGTGGTCGAGCCAGGTTTCGGGCAGTTCGACCTGCCAGCCGTCATGGATCTCCTGGCGGAACATGCCGTTGGCGTAGCGAATGCCGTAGCCATGCGCGGGAATGTCGACGGTCGCCATGCTTTCCATGAAGCAGGCGGCGAGCCGGCCGAGACCGCCATTGCCGAGCGCTGCATCCGGTTCGAGCCCGGCGATGAGGTCGAGGTCGACGCCCAGCGACTTGAGCGCTTCTCGCATATTGTCCATCAGGCCGAGATTGGAGAAGGCATCGCGCATCAGCCGGCCGATGAGGAATTCGAGCGACAGGTAATAGACGCGCTTTTCCTGCTGGGCGTAGGCCTCCTGCGTCGCCTGCATCCAGTGATCGACGATGCGGTCGCGCACGACCTTGATCGAGGCTGTCAGCCAATCATATTGCGTGGCAACGGAGGTGCCTTTGCCGACCCGGTATTTGAGAGCCAGCAAGACTTCGTCGGCCAGCGTCTTGGGATCGGGTATTTCGAGATCGGGGGCTTTGGCTGTCATTGTTCGCGTCATACTGCCTCTCGTGATCGTGCTGCGATCATACCGGCTTTCGCTCTCAGTCCCAGCCTATCCTAGTGCATCGCAACATACGTTCAATCGATTTAGACCAGCATGCCGCCAGTTCCCCTGCGGCAATTTATCCGTCGAGCGGATCAGGCAGCGAGTGCAGCCTCCGGCGGAACCTTCGCTCCCGTCATGAAGGCGACGGCGTCGGACATGGTATATTGCTTGGGATCGATGACGCAGAGGCGGCGACCCAGCCGATGGATATGGATGCGGTCGGCAACCTCGAAGACATGCGGCATATTGTGCGAGATCAGCACGATCGGCAGGCCTCGTTTCTTGACGTCGAGGATCAGTTCCAGCACGCGGCGGCTCTCCTTGACGCCGAGTGCGGCGGTCGGCTCGTCCATGATCACCACGCGGCTGCCGAAAGCAGCGGCGCGCGCCACCGCCACGCCCTGGCGCTGGCCGCCCGACAGCGTTTCCACCGCCTGGCTGATGTTCTGGATGGTCATCAGCCCAAGCTCGGTGAGCTTGTCGCGGGCGCGCTTTTCCATTGCGGGCCGGTCGAGCATACGAAGCCAGTCGCCGAGGAAGCCGGGTTTGCGGATCTCGCGGCCCAGGAACATGTTGTCGGCGATCGACAGGGCCGGCGACAAAGCCAGGTTTTGGTAGACCGTCTCGATGCCCGCCTCGCGCGCCTCCATGGGCGATTTGAAAGCGACAGCCTTGCCTTCAAGACGGATCTCGCCTTCGTCGGGCACGGCGGCGCCGGAAATCGCCTTGATCAGCGATGATTTGCCGGCGCCATTGTCTCCGATGACGGCCAGGATTTCGCCGGGGTAGAGGTCGAAGTCGGCATTGTCGAGGGCGGTGACACGGCCATAGCGCTTGATCAGGCCGCGCGCGGTGAGGATGGGTTCCACGGTCATGCCGAAACCTTTCTGATCCATTGGTCGATCGCCACGGCGCCGATGATCAGCACACCGGTGAGCAGCACCTTCCATTGCGGATCGGCGCCCAGCATGTTGAGGCCCATCGAGACGACGCCGACGATCATCGCGCCGAAAAGCGTGCCCAGAATTGAGCCGCGCCCGCCGAACAGTGAAATGCCGCCGATCACCGTCGCGGTTATCGCCTGCAGGTTGTAGTCGGTGACGGCGGCTGACGGCGAGATCGAGCCGTTGCGGCCGATGGACACCCAGGCAGCGAAAGCGGCGATCAACCCGGCAAGGGTGTAGACCGTCATCAACACCTTCTTGGTCTGGATGCCAGACAGCTTCGCCGCCTCCTGATCATCGCCAACGGCGTAGACATGGCGGCCCCAGGCGGTGTGATTGAGCACGTACCAGAGGATCAAAACGAGCACGACCGTGGCGATGACGCCCAGTGTCAGCACCGCCGTGCCGATCTTGAAACTCAGGGCAAAGAGATGCAGCAGCGGCGCCTGGGCGTCGACGTCGGTATCGCGGATCGTCTCATTGGCCGAATAGATGAAGTTCGTCGCCATGACAATGTTCCAGGTGCCGAGCGTGACGATGAACGGCGGCAGCTTCATGTAGGCGACCAGCAAGCCGTTGAGCAGGCCGCAGGCTGCGCCGGCGGCAAGCCCGATGGGCACTGCGAGCACGGCCGGCATGCCGTAGCTGACCGCGCAATTGCCCATGATCACGGCCGAAATCACCATGATCACGCCGATCGACAGGTCGATGCCGGCGGTCAGGATGACCAGTGTCTGCGCGGCACCGAGGATGCCGACGATGGCGATCTGCTGCAGGATCAGCGTCAGCGTATAGGATGAGAAGAAACGCCCGCCAATGGCGATGCCGAAAATGACGATCGACAAGACCAGCACAATCAGCGGCACCGCCGCCGGCGTGGAGTGCAGGAAATGCTGGATCCGCTTGACGGCCGATTTGTGCTCGTCAAAGGCGGCAACGCTTGTGTCGCTGCTCGAGAGAACCTTCTCGAATTCCTGTGCTTGAGCCATGTTTCCTCCCCTGGGCTTCAGCTCCATGCCGATACCCGCTCGCGCCTGTCCGGTCTGCTGCCGGGATTATTCGCGTGACGCATCGTCCACCCGAAGCGGCCGGGGATCAAGCCCCCGGCCGTCAGCTTGCCGCTGGCTGTCAGGCAGCCATCAGCCCCAGCACTTGGCGAGGCCTTCCTTGGTGTCGATCGACTTCACGCCATTGGCCGGCTTGTCGGTGACGAGGTTGACGCCGGTGTCGAAGAAGTTCTTGCCTTCGGTCGGCTTCGGCTTGGCGCCGTCCTTGGCGAAGGCGGCGATCGCCTCGATGCCGAGTGCCGCCATCTGCAGCGGGTATTGCTGCGAGGTGGCGCCAATGACGCCTTCGGTCACCGACTTCACGCCGGGGCAGCCGCCATCGACCGAGACGATCAGCACCTGGCTTTCGAGACCGACCGCCTTGAGCGCCTGGTAGGCGCCGACAGCGGCGGGCTCGTTGATGGTGTGGATGACGGTGATGGAGTTGTCCTTCTGCAGAAGGTTTTCCATCGCCTTGCGGCCGCCTTCTTCATTGCCGTTGGTGACGTCGTGGCCGACGATGCGGGCATCGTCCTCATCGCCGATCTTGTTGGGATCCTTCACGTCGATGCCGAAGCCCATCATGAAGCCCTGGTCGCGCAGCACATCCACGGTCGGCTGTGAGGGGGTCAGGTCGAGGAAACCGATCTTGGCGTCCTTGGCCTTGTCGCCGAGGGTCGCGGCTGCCCAGGCGCCGATCAGCTTGCCGGCTTCCAGATTGTCCGTCGCGAAGGTCGCGTCGGCGGCATCGATCGGGTCCAGCGGGGTATCGAGCGCGATCACCAGCAGGCCGGCGTCACGCGCCTTCTTCACCGTCGGCACGATGCCCTTGGTGTCGGACGCGGTGATCAGGATGCCCTTGGCGCCGTCGGCGATGCAGCTTTCGATCGCCGCCACCTGGCTCTCGCTGTCGCCGTCGATCTTGCCGGCATAGGTCTTGAGGTCGACGCCAAGTTCCTTGGCTTTGGCGGTCGCGCCCTCCTTCATCTTGACGAAGAAGGGGTTGGTGTCGGTCTTGGTGATCAGGCAGGCGCCGACGCCGGCGGCCGATGCTGTCGAAGCAAACGCCATCAGGCCGAGGCCCGCCGCGGCGAACACGGTGGACTTCAATAAAGCTTTGGTCACGATCTTCCTCCCATGGAACCATGCGGATGCCGCCAACCGGCATCTTGAGCGCATCCACTGAAGTTCTCCCAGTGTGGACGCGCCCTCAAATGACACCAGCGGGAGCCGCCTGTCAATAATTAAATCACTCTTATTTATTATTGACAGCTTTGCGCGGTTCACTCATTCTGCCGCAAAAGCAGTAAGAATAAACCAAGGGAAGGAACAAGGGTGGAGACCGGCATTGCGAGGCACGGTTCGCCCGAGGCGGCCGCCAGCCGTCTCCACCGTGGCACCAACCAGAGCGGCATGCGCGACCACAATGAGCGGCTGGTGCTGTCGTTGGTTCGCCAGCACGGCAGCTTGGCCAAATCAGACATTGCGCGCATGACCGGGCTTTCAGCGCAGACCGTCTCGGTCATCATGCGCGAACTGGAGGAAGACAGCCTGCTGCTGCGCCAGGCGCCGTTGCGCGGCAAGATCGGCCAGCCCTCCATCCCGATGGCGCTGAACCCCGAAGGCGCCTTCTTCATCGGCCTCAAGATCGGCCGCCGCAGCGCCGAACTGGTGCTGATCGATTTCCTCGGAACTGTGCGTTCCATGCTGCAGCACTCCTACCGCTATCCGGCGCCGCGCGAGACGGTTGAGTTCGTCACCGAAGGCATGAAGACGATGCGCGCCGAACTGACACCTGCGCAGGACAAGCGCATTGCCGGGCTCGGCATCGCCATGCCGTTCGAACTGTGGAACTGGGCCGACACCGCCGGCGCGCCGCGCGACATCATGGACGAATGGCGCCATCGCGACATCCGTGCCGACATCCAGGCGCAGTGCGAATTCCCGGTCTATCTGCAGAATGACGCCACCTCCGCCTGCGGCGCCGAACTGGTGTTCGGCCAGACCGGCGGGGCGCGCGACTTCGTCTATTTCTATATCGGCGCCTTTGCCGGCGGCGGCATCGTGCTCAACGGCCGGCTGTTCGGCGGGCCAACCGGAAATGCCGGGGCGCTGGGTTCGATGCCGGTGCCGGGGCCGGACGGCAAGCCGACGCAGCTCATCGACGTCGCCTCGATCGCCATGCTGGAAAAGGCGCTTAACGCACGCGGCGTCGAGGCTTCGCATCTGTGGACGTCGCCTGAGGATTGGGGCGAGATCGGTCACGAGCTCGACGACTGGATCGCCAATGCCGCTCAGGCGCTGGCCTATGCCATCGTATCGGCGTCCTCGGTGATCGATTTCGAGGCCGCGGTGATCGACGGCTGGATGCCGCTCGCTGTCCGGCGCCGGCTCGTCGATGCGATCAGGCAGGCGATCGGTACGATCGATGGCGAAGGGCTGAAGCTTCCGGTGGTGCGCGAAGGCACCGTCGGCATCCATGCCCGCGCGCTGGGCGGCGCCAGCCTGCCGCTGTCCGAACGCTTCCTCATCGGTTCGACCACGATTTCCAGGAGCATCTGAATGCTGATCGGTATTCCGTCGCTGCTCGGTCCGGAGCTTCTGGCGACATTGCGCGCCATGGGCCATGGCGACGAGATCGCGCTCGTCGACGGCAACTATCCGGCGGAAGAACAGGCAAACCGGCTGATCCGCGCCGACGGTCTTCACCTCATACCGGTGCTTGACGCCATTTTGAGCGTGCTGCCGGTGGACGACTTCGTGCCGGAAGCGCTGTTTCGTGCCTCGGTAAAAGGCGATCCCTCGGTCGCCGATCCGGTCCACCATGAAATCGAAACGATCTGCACCAGGCGCGCGCCGGGCCGCAAGGTGGTTGCGCTGGCGGGCGCCGACTTCTATGCACGCGTCCGGTCGGCATATGCGATCGTCGGGACCAGCGAACCCCGGCTCTACGCCAACATCATCATCCGCAAGGGCGTGATCTATCCGCCGGAGAACAAGAAATCATGATCCTCTGCTGCGGCGAAGCCCTGATCGACATGCTGCCGCGCACCACGACACAGGGCGAGCCGGCCTTTGCGCCCTATGTCGGCGGCGCGGTGTTCAACACGGCGATCGCGCTTGGCCGCCTCGGCGCGCCCGCCGGCTTCTTTTCCGGCCTGTCGTCGGATCTGTTCGGCGGCCAGTTCCGCGAGGCGCTCGGCGCAAGCAAGGTCAGCTCCACCTATGCGCACACCTCCCCTCGCCCGACCACGCTCGCCTTCGTGCGGCTCACCAACGGCCAGGCGACCTACACTTTCTACGACGAAAACACCGCCGGGCGCATGCTGACGACAGAGGATCTGCCGAAACTGGGCGCCGAGATCGAAGCCATGCTGTTTGGCGCCATCAGCCTGATTTCGGACCCGGCGGGTGCTGCCTACGAAGAATTCATGAAACGCGAGCACGAACGCCGCGTCATGATGCTCGACCCCAACATCCGGCCGAACTTCATCCCCGACAAAGCCAAGCACCTCCGGCGCATCCGCTCGATGATGGCGATGGCCGACATCGTGAAGCTATCGGATGAGGATCTGCACTGGTTCGGCGAGGCCGGCTCGCATGAGGACGTCATCCGCAACTGGCTGGATCGCGGCCCGAAGCTGATCGTCGTTACCCACGGCAGCGAAGGTGCCGTCGGCTACAGCAGGGAACACAAGGTCACGGTGATGCCGCATAAGGTGGAGGTGGTCGACACGGTCGGCGCCGGCGACACTTTCAATGCCGGCATTCTGGCCTCGCTGCACGAGCAAGGCCTGCTCACCAAGGCCGGGATCGGCGGCCTTTCGGAGGACGCCATCCGTCAGGCGCTGGCGCTCGGCGCCAAAGCGGCGGCGGTGACCGTGTCGCGGGCCGGCGCCAACCCGCCCTGGCGGCACGAAATCGCCTGATCCACGCTTAGTCCGCCGCCAGCCGCTGCAAGCAGCCGATCACTTTATGTTTCCGCGAGCCGGAAAGACGGACTGATCAGCCGGATTAATAGGCGGCGAAGCCCGGATTTCCGGCATCTTGCGGCAATGCAGGGAAAGCCTGAAGTAACAGGCTGCGACACCTAGACAACCCGTCCCGCGGCCGGTCCGGCTTTCTAGACCGGCCCAACTCTGGTACCAGCGGCCCGGTTAAGTTGTTGTTTCTGTGCGTGTCGTTGGGGCGGCCCGCACCACACCGTTTTGAGGCCGACATGCAATTCATCGATCTTGGCGCGCAGCGCGAACGT
Source organism: Mesorhizobium sp. M0016 (assembly GCF_040324035.1). Taxonomy (NCBI): domain Bacteria; kingdom Pseudomonadati; phylum Pseudomonadota; class Alphaproteobacteria; order Hyphomicrobiales; family Phyllobacteriaceae; genus Mesorhizobium; species Mesorhizobium sp. M0016. Next base: position 29,913 of record NZ_JAMYVM010000019.1, read on the forward strand.
ATCCGCGACCGGCTGAAGGCCGCGATCGACAATGTCGTCGAGGAAGGCCGCTATATCCTAGGGCCGCAAGTCACCGAATTCGAAAACAAGCTCGCAGCCTATATCGGCACCAAGCATGTCGTGGCCTGCGCCAACGGCACCGACGCGCTGCTGTTGCCGCTGTTTGCCGCCGGTATCGGCCCCGGCGACGCGGTGTTCGTGCCGAGCTTCACCTTTGCCGCGACGGCGGAAGTGGTGGCGCTTGCCAAGGCCGAACCGGTGTTCGTCGATGTCGACGCCGAGACCTACAACATCGACATCGCCAGCCTCGAGGCGGCGATCGCCATGATCAAGAAGGAAGGCCGGCTGAAGCCGAAGGCGATCATTCCCGTCGACCTGTTCGGGCTTGCCGCCGACTACGACGCGATCATGGCGATTGCCAAGCGCGAAGGGCTGCTGGTGATCGAGGATGCGGCGCAGTCGATCGGCGGTTCGGCCGACGGCACAATGTGCGGCGCCTTCGGCCATGTCGGCTCGACCAGCTTTTATCCGGCCAAGCCGCTGGGCTGCTACGGCGATGGCGGCGCGATGTTCACCAATGACGACGCGCTGGCCGACCAGCTGCGCTCGTTTGCGTTCCACGGTAAGGGCGAGACGCAGTATGACAATGTCCGCGTCGGCATCAATTCACGCCTCGACACGATCCAGGCGGCGATCCTGATCGAGAAACTCGCCATCCTCGAAGACGAGATGGTCGCCCGCCAGGTGGTGGCCAAGCGCTACGTCGAAGGTCTCGGCGACATCGTCAAGGCGTCACGCAATCTGGGCGGTGGCCGCTCGGCCTGGGCGCAATACGCCATCGAGACGCCGAAGCGCGACGGGTTGAGGGCGCATCTCGGCGAAAAGGGCATCCCTTCGGTGATCTATTATGTGAAGCCGCTGCACGAGCAGGTCGCCTATCGCGACTATCCGCGCACGCCGACCGGGCTTGCGGTTTCGGAGGAACTGCCGAAGCGCATCCTGTGCCTGCCGATGCATCCCTATCTCAGCGAAGCCGACCAGGACCGCATCATCGAGACGATCCGCAACTACATTGGCTCGAACTCGGCGCATGTAGCGGCGGCGTAAGTTACGCCGCGTCCGCCGCCTTCCCGCTCGCAATAAAATGCGGGTTGGCGAAATCCTCGTCGTCGCTCTGTTTGCGCTTGCCATAGGTGAGCGGCTCGCCGTCCAGCGTGCGCGTCATGCCGCCGGCGGCGCGCAGTACGGCGTCGCCGGCCGCCGTGTCCCATTCCATGGTGCGGCCGAAGCGCGGATAGATGTCGGCTTCGGCTGCGGCGAGCAGGCAGAATTTCAGCGATGAGCCGACCGAGACGATCTCGGCGGCGCCGAGATCCTTGATGAAGGCTTCGGTCTCCGGGGTGTTGTGCGAGCGGCTGGCAACGACCGCCAGCGGCGTGACCGCCCTCCTAACCGAAATCCGCCGGCGGCCGACGATACGGAAGTCGCCATCGACCTCGATTGCTTCGGCCCAGCCCGGCCGTCCAGAGAAGAACCGCCCGCTGCACGGTGCGAAGACGACGCCGATCTCCGGCACGCCGTGCCGGACAAGCGCGATGTTGACGGTGAAATCGGTCCGGCGGTTGACGAATTCCTTCGTTCCATCGAGCGGATCGATCAGGAAGAAGGCGCCATCCAGATCGGGCGGCACAATGCCTTCGGCGACCTCTTCCTCGGCCACGCAGGGAATATCGGGATAGGCCGCACGCAGGCCGGCGAGGATGATCGTCTCGCTCTCGCGGTCGGCTTCCGTGACCGGCGAGGAGTCCGACTTGCTGTCGACCGCGCAGCCGGCCTTGAAGACCCGCATCACCTCGCGTCCGGCTTCGAGCGCCAGGCGCTCGAACACGTCGAGCATCACTTCGTCGTCAGATGCCGCCGCCGCTGTCATATTGGTCTTCGGCAATGTCGCGCTCATTCAGCCAGTGTTCCAGAGCCTCTACCATCTCCTCGGCCGTCTTGCCGAGTGTCTTGAGATGGATTTCGGGATTTTCGGGAGCTTCATACGGGGAATCGACGCCGGTGAAGTTCTTGATCTCGCCATTCAGCGCCCGTGCGTAAAGGCCTTTCGGGTCGCGTCGGGCGCATTCCTCGAACGGCGTATCGACGAACACTTCGACGAACTCGCCGTCGGCCATCAACTCCCTGGCCATGCGCCGCTCGGCGCTGAAGGGGGAAATGAAGGAGACGATGACGATCAGCCCGGCATCGGCCATCAGCTTTGCCACTTCGGCGACACGGCGGATGTTTTCGACCCGATCGGCGTCGGTGAAGCCGAGATCGCGGTTGAGGCCGTGGCGGACATTGTCGCCGTCGAGAATGTAGGTGTGACGCCCCGAAGCGAACAGCTTCTTCTCAAGCAGATTGGCGATGGTCGACTTGCCCGAGCCGGAAAGACCGGTGAACCAGAATACGGCGGGGCGCTGGCTCTTGAGGTCGGAGCGGCCGCGCTTGCCGACATCGAGCGACTGCCAATGGATGTTTTCGGCGCGGCGCAAGGAATGCAGGATCATGCCGGCGCCGACCGTGGCATTGGTGATGCGGTCGATCAGGATGAAGGCGCCGGTATCGCGGTTGTCGGCGAAGGTGTCGAAGGCGATCGGCGCCCGGGTCGAGATATTGCAGATGCCGACTTCGTTCATCTCGAGCGACTTCGCCGCCTCGCGAGCGAAGTCGTTGACGTTGACGCGGTATTTCAGGTCGGTGACGGTGGCGCTGGTCTGGTCGGTCTCGGTGCGCAGTATATAGGAGCGTCCCGGCAGCAGCGCTGCCTCGTCGAACCAGACGATGTTGGCGGCGAACTGGTCGGCGACCTGCGGCCGTGCCGCCGGCGACACCAGCATGTTGCCTCTGGAGACCTCGACCTCGTCATCGAGCACAAGGGTGATGGCCTGGCCGGCCACCGCCTGGGCAAGATCGCCGCCTTGCGCGACGATGCGCTTGACCCGCGAGGCCTTGCCGGATTTGGCGACCACCACCTCGTCGCCCTGCGCGACGGAGCCGGACGCGATGGTGCCGGCAAAGCCGCGGAAGTCGAGATTGGGCCGGTTGACATACTGCACCGGAAACCGGAACGGCAGTTCGACCGCGGCCTCGTCGACCGATATGGTTTCGAGATGCTCGATCAGCGACGGGCCGGAATACCACGCCGTCTTGCCGGAGCGGCTGGTGACATTGTCGCCATAGCGGGCCGACATCGGGATCGGCACGATCGTCTGGAAGCCGAGCTCGTGCGAGAACTGCCGGTAATCCTCGACGATACGGTCGAACACCGCCTGGTCGAAATCGACGAGGTCGATCTTGTTGACGGCAAGCACGATATGGCGGATGCCGAGCAGCGAAGCGATGATCGAGTGGCGCCGGGTCTGGCGCAGCACACCCTGGCGCGCATCGATCAGCACGATGGCGAGATCGGCAGTCGATGCGCCGGTCGCCATGTTGCGGGTGTACTGTTCATGGCCGGGGGTGTCGGCGACGATGAACTTGCGCTTGGGCGTGGCGAAGAAGCGGTAGGCGACGTCGATGGTGATGCCTTGCTCGCGCTCGGCCTCGAGGCCGTCGACCAGAAGCGCGAAGTCGATGTCGTCGCCAGTGGTGCCGTGCTTGCGGGAATCGCGCTCGAGTGCGGCGAGCTGGTCCTCGAAGATCTGCTTTGTGTCGGACAGAAGACGGCCGATCAGCGTCGACTTGCCGTCGTCGACCGAGCCGCAGGTGAGGAAGCGCAGCAGCGACTTCTTCTCCTGCGCCGCCATGTATTCGCGCACGCCGTCGGTGGGAGCGAGGCTCTTGGCCAGGATATGGCGCATGCTCAGAAATATCCCTCGCGCTTCTTCTGTTCCATCGAGCCGGCTTCATCGCGGTCGATGAGGCGGCCCTGGCGCTCGGAGGTGCGCGCCGTCAGCATCTCGCCGACGATGGCTTCGAGCGTGTCGGCGTCGGATTCAATGGCGCCGGTCAGCGGATAACAGCCGAGGGTGCGGAAACGCACCAGACGGTTCTCCATCGTCTCACCGGGGCGCAATTGCATGCGATCGTCATCCTTCATGATCAGCATGCCGTCGCGTTCGACCACCGGCCGCTCCTTGGCGAAATAGAGCGGCACGATCGGGATGTTTTCCTGCAGAATGTACTGCCAGATATCGAGCTCGGTCCAGTTCGACAGCGGAAACACGCGGATCGATTCGCCCGGCGCGATGCGGGTGTTGAAGATCTTCCACATCTCCGGCCGCTGGTTCTTCGGGTCCCAGACATGCTGGGCGTTGCGGAAGGAAAAGATGCGCTCCTTGGCGCGCGACTTCTCCTCGTCGCGCCGAGCCCCGCCGAAGGCAGCGTCAAAGCCGTATTTGTCGAGCGCCTGGCGCAACGCCACCGTCTTCATGACATGGGTGTGGGTGTTCGAGCCATGGTCAAAGGGGTTGATACCGTCGCGCACGCCGTCTTCATTGACGTGGACCAGCAGGTCGAAGCCGAGCTTCTGCGCCATCTGGTCGCGAAAGGCGATCATCTCGCGGAACTTCCAGGTGGTGTCGACATGCAGGAAGGGGAAAGGCGGCTTGGCCGGATAGAAGGCCTTCATCGCCAGATGCATCAGCACGGAGGAATCCTTGCCGACGGAATAGAGCATCACCGGCTTGGAGAAGGAGGCGGCAACCTCACGGAAGATGTGGATGGACTCGGCCTCGAGCCGCTGCAGGTGCGTAAGCGCGATGTTCATGGACTGTGAGCGTTCTCTCGTGCAATCCAGACCTTGCATCAGATGGATCGGGCGTCCTTTTCAGCCGCCCGGTTCAAGCTTCACTGCTGGACACTATCGGTTCGTGCCGGCGTTCTAGCAGATCGCCACCTGATATAACAACGCTGGAAAGGCCGGCGGCCACACCGATCGGCAACGAATTTTCCATGAAAAGCCTAGAATCCGAAAATTCCTGCCCGACGGAGCGAAAGCATTCAAAGGCCGGGAAAAATCTTGCCTGGACCGAAAGAAACGCCGGCCCGACCTCGTCGCTCTTTCGAAAACCGCACCCAGCCGCTATACCGGCTCCTGAACCTGCGCCGGGCGGCATGCCGCAAATGCCGCCGCCAAACATTGTCCGTCGCCACGCGACCCAGCGCATTGTGAACCAGAGCATTGACCCCGATCTCCGCCATCAAGCAGCACGTTTCGCCGTCACGGATCAACGTCACCTTCTCCATTTTGTGCTTCTTTTTCCCGCCGGTACTGGGATCGGCGGTCAGCTTTTTGTTCAATGGCGGCGGCCTGTGGTCGGTGCTTCTGCTTGCGCTGAAAAGACGGCGTTTCAACATCGACCGGCCGATGACCGCGATGACGGTGGCCATCTATGCCTATTGCGCAGCCAGCGTGCTCGCCTCCATCGTCAACAATTCAATCGCCAGGGATGCGCCGCATCTGGCAGGGCTGATCACCTTCCTGTTTTTCCCTGTCTCATACGCGACCTGGAGCATTACCGAGAAAGCCACGCTGACGCGCATCGTCGTGCTGGCGAGCGCCGCCGCCTGTTTTGGCGCCCTGCTGCTGGCGGTCGTGCAATATCACGGGCTGGGCATACGGGCCGAAGGCGGCGCCGGCAATCCGATCGTGTTCGCGACCGTCGCCTGCCTCAGCATGATGATGTGCCTGGCAGGCGCCTTATCGGGTGTCGAAAAGAACAGGGCGTTGCTGGCCTGCGCGACACTGGCCGGCGCGGTCGCCATTGTCTATTCGGGGTCGCGGATCATCTGGCTGGCGATGCTGGTGGCCGGCATCGCGGTCCTGCTGATCAACCGTCGCAAGCTCAACAACAGAAACGCCATTCGGCTTTTGCTGATTGCGGGCGCGATCGGCATCGTCATCGCGGTCATTGGTCTCCCCATCATTTCCGAGCGCGCGGCCTTCCTGTTCAGCGACTGGGATGCGCTCGCCACGAAGGGCGACCACACGACCGCGCTCGGCTTGCGCGCAGCACTTTGGCAGATTGGGCTGAGCGCCTTCCACGACATGCCGATTTTCGGTCACGGCATTGCTGCAAGCCGTGAGCTGATAAAGGATGGATTCCACAATCAGTTCCACATGCCGTCCACGGGCTTCAGCCATTTTCACAATGGCTTCCTGACCGCATTGGTGGAGGCCGGGCTGCTTGGAGCCATAACGCTCGCGGCTGTGTTCTTCGTTGCCGCGAGAAACGCGGCCATCGTGCTGCGCACCAGCACGGACGCGATCGAGCGGTTCGGCGCCACGATGATTGTCGTCACTGCGATCACCTATCTCATCGGCGGCCTGACCGGCATCCTGGTCGGCCACGACATCCTCGATGCCACACTGATGGTGTTCCTGGTGTCCGGGACCTATCTTGCATCGGGCCGGCAACAAATGCTGCCGGAACAACCGGCCCCGGCGCCCCAGGCAAGCCGGCCGTGAAAGTGCTGGTCACAGGCGCGACAGGTTTCATCGGCAGGCAGGTGGTCAACCAGCTGCGCGAAGCCGGGTTCGGGGTGCGCATGGCATCGCGCCACCCGGAACGGCTCGATCCCGTGAGCGATGCGGTTTTGTTGCCGGACTTCGACGCGCCGGCCCAGGCATTCCAGGCGCTGATGCGAGATGTCACCCATGTCGTCCACTGTGCGGCGCTCAACAATGACCGCAAGGCGAGCGAAGCCGACTTCATGGCCGCCAACGCGACACTGACCGCCCAGCTGGCGCGCGCGGCCGCCTGGCGGACAAGCGGGCGCTTCATCTATCTGTCGTCGATCCGGGCAGTAGCCGGTCCCGGTTTCAGCGGAACGATCAGCGAGGCGACGCTCCCTGCCCCGCAATGCGCCTACGGGCGCTCGAAACGCGAAGGCGAGATCAAGACACTGGAAGCCTATGCGTCCAGGCCCTCCGATGCCACGGCGCTGCGCCTGCCGCCGGTCTATGGCGAAGGCATGAAGGGAAACCTGCGTGGAATGATGCGGGCTGCCGCCATTGCCTTACCATTGCCCTTAGGCGCTTTCACCGCAGTTCGTTCGCTGATATCGCGCGACGCGGTGGCTGGCGCCGTGGCGCATCTTTTGACTCGTCCCACGCCACCGCGCCCGACCTATGTCCTGGGCGATGCTTCCCCCGTTGCGATGTTCGCAATCTTGACTGCATTCAGGCACGGATACGACGTTCCGACCCGGCTCGTTCCTGTGCCGGCCTGGCCATTCAGGCTGTTCGCCACACTGCTTGGCAGAAAAGCAGCGTACGACGCTTCCATGGCGACACAGATTTGCGACCCGTCACTGCTGATCTCGGAAGGCTGGATGCCGGAAACCGACACGCTCGGCCGGATTGAGGAACTTGCACGACAGGCCCGTCAGGTCCGGTAGATTGTGCCAAGCAGGATTTTGACGTCGAGTCCGATCGAGGCCCCCCTGAGATATTCGGCATCCGTTTCGGCGCAGAGTTTCGGATCCGACATGTCGATGCCTTTCATCTGTGCCAGCCCGGTGATGCCCGGAAGTGCGGCAAGCACACCCAATTGCCTGCGGCGTTCGATCAATTCGGTTTGCGTGGGCAGGCATGGACGCGGCCCAACCAGGCTCATCTCGCCCTTGAGCACGTTCCAGAGCTGCGGCAGCTCGTCGATCTTGAATTTCCGCAGCACCTTGCCGACGGCAGTGACGGAAATTGCCGGCGCCTGATGCGAGGGCAGAGACGGCGTTCCCACAACCATCGTGCGCAGCTTGTGGCAGGCAAACGGCACCCCGTGCTGGCCGACACGGGTTTGAGAGAAGAGTGCCGGTCCAGGCGACGTCGTCCTGATTGCCAGCATGGCAAGCAGGACGAAAGGCGAGGCCAGTGGCAGCAGCAGCGCCGCCACCGCCAGGTCGAAAGCTCGCTTGGGTTCCCTCATGGCCGTGTCTGCATGCTCTAGATCCGCCGCCAGATGAAGGCCAGATAGAGCCCAAGCGTCCCAGCCAGCGTCTGCCGGTAGACGCCGCTTTTCCTGAGAAGGCGCAGGCGTCGCAGGATACCGCCCTTTCGTGCCCTGATGAACAGGCCGAGACAGGCGGCGGCATCCCTCGAGAGGATGTCGCGATTGACCGCCAGGCCGCTCAGATTGTGATCGGTCCAGACGGCGAACTCGCCCCTGAACAGGCGCCCCAGCCGCGACAGCCTCGCCTTCCACGACACGTTGGCGCCGACCAAGTTTGCCTCATGCTGGCGGTAGCGCACCAGCGGTCGCGGGTCATAGCGGACAATGCCGCCGGCAGCCGTGACGATCAGATAGGTCCACCAGTCATGGCTGACGAACTCGGTCCTTGCCGATGCCTTTGCCAGCAACTTTCGCGCGGCGCGGTTGATCATCATCGTGTTGCCGCCGGCAATGCTTTGCACAAGCGCATTGCGAAATGCGGGTGGATGCTGGAACAGCGGCGAATACCCTTGCGCTGCTCCGGTTTCGGACATGGTCGCGGTCCTGGAGCAAAACAGCAGCGGCGTTCCGGCATCATGCTCTTGCATCCAGGCAATGGCGCTCTCCAGCCTGTCCGGCTCCCAGATGTCGTCCTGGTCGCAGAAGGCGTAGTAGTCGGCCTCGATGCGCGGATCGATGATCATCGCGCGGAAATTGGCGGCAAAGCCTTGGCGAGGACCATTCGACAGGGTCAACCGGCCCTTGGACCAGCGGCTCTGCCAGGCGCCGATAATGGCCGAAGTGCCGTCTGTCGAACCGTCGTCGGAAACCCAGAGGTCGACAACAGGATGCGATTGCGCAGCCAGCGACGCGAGCTGCTCGTCAAGGAAAGCCGCGCCATCTTTCGTGCCCAGCAGCACGGCCACGCGCTGATCTTGTCTGCTCACTGGTTCAAAATCATCTGCAAACGCCTGGGAACGGCCATCGGATCGGTTTCAATAGCCAATCCCGGTCGATCAGGACAGGCTCTTTGTTTTGACGCAATCCCGGACGGAAAACCGCTCCACACTTTTCCTGGAATTGCTCTAACCAGCTTGCCCGACTGTTTTCGCAACGGTTTCCCGGCGTGCGTCACTTGGAGGCTCTTCCGCCTGATAGAGGCCGGCCATGACGGCGAGCGCCGAGGCCTTGTCCTGATCGCGCATGGCCGCCTGCAGCAATGTCAGCGCCGCCTGGACCTTGGGCCATCCCACGACATCGGTCCTGAGGCCGAAGATCTTGGGGATATCCAGCGCGACGATCTCCTCATTGCCGCCATGCAGCACCTCGTGAAGCTTCTCGCCCGGCCTGATCCCGGTGAAACGGATCGGAATGTCGGTGTAGGGGCTTTTGCCGGCCATGCGGATCATGGTTTCAGCGACTTCGAGGATCGGCACCGGCTTGCCCATGTCGAGCATGTAGATGGCGTAGTCGTCCTTGCCCTGGCGCCGCTCGGCGTCGGCCGCCGACATGATGACGAGGTCGACGGCTTCGGCCACCGTCATGAAGTAGCGGGTCATGCGACGATCGGTGATGGTGACCGGACCGCCGGCCTCGATCTGCGCCTGGAAGATGGTGGCGACCGAGCCATTGGAGCCGAAGACATTGCCGAACCGCACGGCGATGAACTTGGTGCCGGAGCGACGGCCGCTAGGCCCGGTGGCATGCGTTTCGTGCAGCGAAGAGACGATCTGCTCGGCGGCGCGTTTCGTCATGCCGAGCACCGAGGTCGGATCGACCGCCTTGTCGCTGGAAATCAGCAGGAACTGCGGCACCCCGCATTTGGCGGCAACCTCGGCGCAGACGAGGGTGCCTAAAATGTTGGTCTGGATCGCCGATTCCCAATTTTCCTCGAGCAGCGGCACATGTTTGAGCGCGGCGGCATGGAAGATGATGTCGGGCTTGAAATCGCTGACGACGCGGGTGATCTGGCGCCGGTCTGTGACATCGACGATGCGGCTCTTGAGCCGGACATGGTCCTTTTCGTCAACCTGCTGGTCGAGCTGGAAAATACCGAACTCCGAGATATCGGCGACCAGAACCGCCTCGGCGCCAAGTTCCAGCGACCGCTTGACCAGGATGCGACCGATTGAGCCGGCGCCGCCGGTGACCAGGACGCGCTTGCCACCGATAAAGCCGCCGATCCGCTCCATATCGGAAGCAACTGTGGAGCGGCGCAGGATGGTTTCCATCTCGACAGCGTCGAGTACCAGCTTTCCGCCTTGGCCGAGCTCCGAAACGCCGGAGAACTGGACGACGGCGATACCGCTGTGACGGGCGACACGGACCAGTTCCGAATATTCCTCGATCTCGCGTTCGGTGCCATTGCCGAAAATCAGCATGTCGAGGCTTTTGGTGCCTCTTGCATATTCTTCGAGGACCTCGACCAGGCGGGGCCGCACGGCCACCACCGGAACGCCCTGGATCTGCGTGCCCAACGGCGCGCCGTTCTCGATGGCCATGATGCCGGCGATGGAATATTCGGCCGGCTCGGCCGTGCGTGTGAAGCGGATGATGACGTCTGCTTCGCCAAGCCTGCCGACGAACAGCGCTTGTTTGATCGCCGCATTGTTTGCGTTGCGGCTCAGGATTCGCCAGCTCGCCCCGTCGCGCAGGAACCGGTAATAGAGCCGAGGCGCCGATATGATGGTGAAGGAGACGAGGAAAAAGACGATGAACTGGCGCTCGTTGAGGCCGGTCACCGGCTGAAACGATCGAACCGCCAGCGAGACGACATAGAGCGTGACGGTCAGGATGGCGCAGCTCTTCAGGATGTTGAAGAAGTCCGGCGTGGAGGCGAAACGCCACACGGTGTTGTAGAGGCCGCAATAGCGAAACAGCATATGGCTGAGAAAAACAATACTTGCCCAGCACGCCAGGCCGGCCGTGGAGAGCGCGTCGAATGAAAGTCTCGACTGAGAAAGCCCCAGACTCAGCGCCACCGCGACCAGGACCATGACCAGATCCTGGATCATTATAATGGCGCGCCGCATCTTCGGCCGAAGTCCGGACACGACCTCTACATAGGATGTCATTGGGTAGTACTGAACTCCAGGCGCAAGGACATGGACACTAACGTGGTGCAAGAGCGACGGAAACCCGTCACCGATCACCTGTTTAGAGTGCCAATCCCCAGCCCCGCCGCTTTGTACCGCATAGCGCGGAGTTGTAGTTATCGCCACATATTTTTTTGGCGGACCCTTTGGTTAAGGGGTTGAAAATAATTGAACGAACGAGGTTTCGCAAAATATCGAGCCGCTGGGGCAGACGGCGCGCCTTGAGTTTCAGCCGGGCGCGGCATTGACTGGAAAGCAATTGTGGCCAAGTGCTTGATGCGTCTCTGCTCATAATCAGAGGCATGAATTTGCGATTCGCGCAGTGCGACGGTTGCGATATCGAGGTAAGAGGCGTCGACCTGTCGCAAGCGATTCGTGGTCCATCGCGACGCAATGCGTTGCCAAATGCGCGCCGCAATGACTATGAAGGGCGCCTTTGGCCCGTCTAACGGCCATAGATGCACAAGAACAAAAGAATGCGACACTAGGAAATTATGATTGCGGCACTAAACGGCGCTGTCGACGACATCAGCAAGGCCATGAAGCTGCACCGGGTCTGGATTGCGCTTGCTCATGAAGATATCGGCGACCAGCACAGACGCACAACACTTGGCCCGCTTTGGATGCTGGTCAATTATTTTGCTTTCGTCGGCACGTTTGTCTTTGTTTTCGTGACCACAGACGCCAGCAACCCAAGCTATATAGCCTATGTGGCCATCGGGATGCTGGTGTGGTTCTACCTCAGCGAAACCATCACCACGAGCGTGTCGCTCTTTCAGCGCGAAGCGAGCTTCATTCAAGGCACGACCCTGCCACTGTTCGTCTATGTGATGCGATTGACGATGCAATGCATCATCAGGGCTGCTTATTCGCTGGCGGGCTGCGTTCTTATCCTGTTGCTGGGCGGCTACGGAATCAACACAAATTGGCTACTGTCGGCGCTGGGTCTGCTGCTCATCATCTTAGCGACTCCGGCGGTTGTCACGATTTTTGCGTTTCTTGGCGCTTTCTTCCCAGATAGTGAGTTCATAGTCGGGAACATGATGCGGGTAGGCATGTTCTTCACGCCCGTCTTTTGGGTCTATACCGGGCAAGATGGCGTTCAAAAACACGCTTATCATTGGAACCCGTTCACCTATTTCCTGGAGGGTGTGCGCGAGCCGATCACGGCAGGTATATTGCCGATGCATGCCTTGACGGTGACGGGCTGTATCTGTCTCGGCGCCTGGGCTCTTGCGTTGCTGCTGCTGGGTCATTATCGCAAGCGCATCGTTTTTCTGATTTGAGTTCCATGACTTCCATCAAACTAAACAATGTCAGCCTCGTTTATCGCCTGTTCGAAAAGTTGACGCTGTCGGCGCCTGGCCGGCGCCGAAGTGCCCTTGGCGGCCACATAGCAAATTCCGGCACCAAGCAGGTTGTGCAGGCGCTCGATGACGTCAGCTTCGCACTCAAGGCGGGCGACCGATTGGGACTTGTCGGCCCAAATGGCGCCGGCAAGACCACCCTGCTCAAGGTCCTATACGGAATCTATCAGCCGTCGGGCGGCACGATATCGATCGCGGGCAAGGTCGACGCACTGTTCAATATCCACATAGGGTTTCGTCCCGAGGCCACCGGGCGCAGAAACATCGTGCTGAGGGGGTTGATCAGCGGCTGGACGGCCGCCGAAATCGAAGAGAAGATGGAAGAAATAATCGATTTCAGCGAACTGGGCGATTTCATTGACCTACCGTTTAAGGCTTACAGCCAAGGCATGGCGGCACGTCTGGCATTTGCGGCAGCGACTGCGCTTGAGCCTGAAATTCTGCTGATGGATGAATGGATCGGCGCCGGCGACGCGTCATTCCAGGAAAAAGCCAAACGACGGATGGACGAACTGGCCGAAAAGGCCGGCATCATCGTGCTGGCCAGTCACGACGATGCGCTGATCCAGCGCGTTTGCACGAAGAAAATGACACTTCGAGCTGGCCGGGTAGAGTCGCTAACTTAATGCATCCCGCGATGTTTGGCGGAAGCTTACTTTGTTGCACCGCGACCAAGCGTGGTTATCCATTGCACACTGCGGTAGAGCGGCCTAAGGACCCTGAACGCTGTTGGCGATCTAATCACGATCGATCTCTTGATCGAGAAGATGAGGCCGTGAAAGGCTCTTCTCACACCCAGGTTTCCGATTTCCACCGGTGCTCCATTGGCGCACAATGCTTGCAATTTGGCCTCCAGCATAACGTAGTTATGAGCAGCATGCCTGGCGGTCATCACGTGTCGGAAAGTGTATCCAGCGTCGATTGCGACATAGGCTATGATCCGCTCTATTGCATGGGCCAAACTCCCGTCCCGATAATCCATATTGGCGAAATCGTCCCAGCTCCACTTATTTGCGAAAAGCTTCCTGAGGGCAGCAGGACGAAACCAGTACATTCCGCCGTAAGGCGCGACAGGGCTATGGTCGTCCAGATTGACGGCAACACCCAGCTTGTCGGCCAGCTTTGCGACGTTGTCTTTGTTTCCAAACCACGAGTGGCCCATAGTCGGATACCCGATGTGAACCATCGGCGGCATAACGAGGCCAAGCGCAGGATTGTTGGCGAACAGATCAAGCAAATTCTGGACATATCCAGGAGTGTGGAGAAGGTTCTCAAACATGTGAAGTTTGAACAAGTCTCCCTTTGAGCCGTCTTGAGGAGATCGTTTGGAATGGATACGGCATATCAAGTCGTACCGGTCCTCGAGCGCGTAGTCCCGGCACCCGATCAGAAGGGCGGAGGTATCCCGGCCCTCATTCGACTGAACGACCAAAACCACGGCTTTCCTGGAATTTGGCGCTTTCGCGATCGCCTGCTTGATCAACGCCTGCTTTTTTGCGGTATCTGTCGTAATGATGAGGTCGTAGCCCTTCGGTATGTTTTCGGTGTAGCCTAGAATCTCATCGATCATGTCGACGTGATATACATGAGCAAGAACAGCTATCCGAAACCTGGTCCGGGCGCTCTGTGCACCCGTAGGCACATCTGGCAGCACGGAGAGAAGCGCGGCGTTGCCATTTAGCGTGCGGGGCGGGCCTAGGCGGCCGACACTTCTCCATATCAGCGACAAATCGTAGTTTGACCGGTCTTTGATTATCTCCAGAGCCCGCGGCAGATTGATAGCCTCGCGCTCCAGAAACAGCGTGTCATGAAAGAAGAGGCGCTTCTTTAAAATCGGGCTTCGGTCCTCCAGTGTTTTGTCTGGCTCCATTAGGACCGGATAGGGCGTCTTGTACCGTTCCGGGTCAAGCAACACCGAACAGGTGTAACCCAAGCCTTGGAAATGCGCAGTGAACACCGTCTCATGCTTTCCAATCGAATCCATATAGGAGAGGACGGGGTCCATTTCGGTCCAATAATGACGAAATGCTTTTGATTGATGCATAGACCGCCGGACCGCGATGAAATGGGAGTTGAGATGGAAGGGCATCTCTGTTCTTCTGGAGTCGAACGGATGGGGCCTCAGGGCTCTGTGACCGGAGATCCCCCAAAAATCACAGGGACGTTGGTCCATTTCCGAGAACATTTCCGAAAAGGGGAAGATCGGCCCGTAAAACGTGTGGTTGAAGAGCAAAATCTCATCGAAGCGAGACAGTTCCTCCCACCCTATATGTTCAAGGGCGGCCTTGTACGCCCACACATCGAACCCACTATTGTCCCTGATCAGGAATTCATCGGCGGCTAACGAGAGGAGAGACTCGGCCTCTTTGTCTGCGGGTCCGTTGGAAACCACCACCATGTGCTCGACGAAAGGGCGTATCGAGGCAAGCAGATGAAAATAATACTCATCTATCTTGCCGTGCGGATCATAATAGAACGCGACCGCTAAACGCTTCATCAGCTTTCCTTGTTGAATTTCTTCACCGGTGTCGGTCAGAGCGTCGGAAAAACCAGGCAACCGACTACCCCCTCACGTCCGACTGAACTGCTTCGCCACTCAGCAGCGGATCGGTGCTCTTGCGACCGGCAACTCGAGACGAGAACCGCTTGCCCCATCTGTTGACTGGATCCTCAACGAAGTAGTTCATGAGGAAGGCCGCCGGGATTACCAAGGCCAA
Organism: Mesorhizobium sp. M0016; assembly: GCF_040324035.1. Taxonomy (NCBI): domain Bacteria; kingdom Pseudomonadati; phylum Pseudomonadota; class Alphaproteobacteria; order Hyphomicrobiales; family Phyllobacteriaceae; genus Mesorhizobium; species Mesorhizobium sp. M0016. The sequence continues at coordinate 45,008 of NZ_JAMYVM010000019.1, forward strand.
AGTCATCGTCAGACTGAATACGAAGGCAACTGTTTGACTTGCGACCAGTTGCTGGATCGACCTCATGGTCGGAATGAGGATGACGATAATGGGCATGTGAAGAAGGTAGACTGAATAACTGATTCTTCCCAACCAAGCTGAAACACTATTGACGATCACAGCAATGGGAGCAAGGCCAAGGCCGACGACCAGCGAACCGAACATAAATCCTTCCCAATAGTATTTGTCCAATAGCGCGACCTTGTCGGTGGCGATTGCAAAAAATAGCACAGGGACAGACGCGACGAGAGCCAACCCGATCTCCTTCCTCTCCGGACGCTTTTCCAGCAGCGGCAAAGTGTAAAATGCAACGATCCCAAACATAAACATCGGGGATCGATAAAGAATTGAATAGAGATGATAGTTTACCGGGTCTGCAACGAACAAGTTAATGGTCATAAAGAACATGGAGGCTACACCAATCGAAATGAATAGCGCAGTAACTGAAAGTAAAATCCCCTTTGAACGCCCGTACACCAGTGGGAACATGAGGTAAAATAGCATTTCTACCCCTATCGTCCAACCTGCTGGCACGATAGAAGATTGATAATCTGGAACCAAATTGAAAGCAAACGTTAGGTTCAACAGGATTGATTTTGCATCGATCAATACCCCGCTGAAATTATGAATGCACATGACTAGGATCATTAAATAGAATAGAGGGGCGATCCTGAAAAAGCGACGCAGCGCGAACCCAATTATTGGCCGAGCTTCGCGGTCATGAACTGGCATGCTAAGGCAGAGCGAAAATGCACTCACGACGAAAAACAGGCTCACGCCCATAACGCCATTTACGACGAACAGATCGAGAAACGCCGCCACCTGGAGCCGCGGAGACGGGAGCATGGCTACGTGCACAACAACTACCCAAAGAGCGGCCAGTCCACGTAGCGCGTCAAGGAAGACCACCCGTTTTGAACTGGCGTTGGAGGCGATTGGCAATTTGATAACTTTCATCGGGATTGTGGAACACCAAGACCTTGTAAGACTCCGACTGCGCAATCTATCGGCTTAAGGCTATTCTGCTCCGCGTACATCGTTGAATTCTGCGCCACTCTGAGCGCAAGGCTTAAGAGTTGAGCCTCATATCCACCCAGTCGCAGAGGCGCCCTATCCCGCTTTCGACAGAACACTGCGGCTGCCATTTCAGATCTGTTACTGTACGGCCTATTTCCGCTACAGCCCACCGGACGTCGCCGTTGCGGTACATCCCATTGACGTGCGGTTCCGGCGCACCGTATCTACCCGCAATGATCTTTGCCAATTCCAAAATGGTTGTCTTCTGGCCGGTTCCCACATCATAGGCGAGAGATTGAGAGAGTTCTGTCTCGGTCGCCATAACGATGGCTGAACCCACATCATCGATGAAGACGAAATCTCTTCCGATGTTGCCGTCCTCGTAAATCGGGATGCTTTTCCCTTCTCTGGCCATTCGAATGAAGAGCGACACAATTCCAGTGTACGGGTTGGTCAAGGACTGGCCCGGCCCATAAACGTTTTGCAGTCGCAGCACATTCACCGCAGACCCAAACGAGAGCGCCCAAGACCGGAGCATCTGCTCTTGTGCTAACTTCGTTGCGCCGTAAATGCTGCTCGGATGAGGAACTACGCTCTCTGCGTTCATCGACATTGGCTCTAGACCGAGAAAATCCCACTCCGCACGCTCAAGCTGCTGTCTCGATCTCTGACCAGGATATGTGACCTCGCCCGACTTCATGGATCGCCATGCCCCTTCTCCATAGACAGCGCGACTGGAAGACAGAACGAAGCGCTCTGGCACGTGCGATGCAGCGGCGAATGCATCGAGCATCCTTGAGGTGCCAACCACGTTCACCAGGGCGTGGCGCGAGGCCTCTGTAAGGGATTGCCCCGTGCCTGTCTCCGCTGCCAGATGCACCACGACGTCCGGTCGTACGGTTTCCAATGCCTGCGCCCAGGTCGAAGCCTCGGTCACGTCGGCAATTATGAGTTCGACCCGAGGGTCAAGTTCGACAGGACGTTTCCGTTCAGCGTGAATCTGGGGATGCAAACTATCGATGACAATTACACGCCCGAAACGGTCCGCCAACTTGGTCGACAGCGCACAACCAATGAATCCGGCTCCGCCGGTCACCACACATATTTTGGACATTCGATCAGCATTCCATGTTTCGGTGCGGGTGTTCGCCATCAGCGGCGACCCAATCTGAAAAGATTGGCGACGCGAAACTTGAGCATTTTGGAACACCACCTGACATTGCCTGAAAATGCCCGCAGAGGTGCAGTGACTCGCCAACTTGTTGAGTTCTTGAATTCTTCAACAGCAAGCTCGGTTTCAGTTATTTTTGCCTCAAGTGCAGTCGTCAACGCTTGCGCCTGCACAATTTCCTTATCGCGCCCTTCGACCTGTCGCTGCCACTCTTCTCGGCTCAGCGCAAAGTGTGCCTCGCACTCGCTCGCCCGCGTTGCCGCCCGCTCGCGCTCGACTGTCAGCGCAGCGATCTCGCTGTCGCGCTGTTCGACCTGTCGCTGCCACTCTTCGCGGCTTAGCGCGAACTGTGCTTCCCTCTGCCTCACCCCATGAGACGTATTCTCGTGATGAGCGACCGCTTGGCCCAAATGGGCGAAGGCTGTTCGTACAGCCCCCAGGCTGGAGCCTTGTCTGCCGGCTGCGAAAAGCGCCTCGACGGCCTTCGGATAACTGTCGCCAAGCGCCAGAACGCCAAGTCCGTGCCCATGCAGGAACTCGAAATGCGGCCGGCCCGCCGAGATCTCGCTCCAGAAACGAAAGACGCCGAAACCGCGCTCTCGCACATTGGTATCGTGAAAGAGCACAACGGCGTTTTGCGAGAGCTTCGGCCGCCAAACGTCGAAGTCATGCCGAACAGCTTCGTAGGTGTGCAGACCGTCGATGTGCAACAGATCGATGCTGTCATCCTCGAAATGGCTAACGGCCTCGTCGAATGTCGACCGCACTAGGCGTGAGAAGGAGCCATACTTTGGTGCGTGGTAGGCGACCAGATCGGAATAGACTTCCTCTCCGTAAAAACCCGCATGCTCGTCACCTGTCCAAGTGTCGACCGCGTAGCAATTGCAGGTCAGACGCAATAGCTCGATAGCTTGGCAAGCGGCACAATAGGAGACCCCGTTCTGCGTGCCAAGCTCCACAAACCGACGAGGTCTGAGCGCATCAACTAGCCAAAACATGAATGGGACATGCTCAACCCATGCAGATAGAGCCATGAGCTCAGGGAACCTGAATGTTGTCGAATTGAAAGGAATCATAGCTGCCTTTCCGGCCCAGCCAAGCGCATTGTCCCCACAATGGGCAAGGGCATCGTCAAGCGGGCCAAAGGCATTGGAGCACCTTTTCTGTCGACTTCTTCCAATCAGGCGAGGTCCACCCAAACGACGCTGCGAACTTTGCCCTCGACAACCGCGAATTGGCGGGGCGCTTTGATCTGGTTGGATAATCGCTGGTCGCGATGTCGCGTATCCCCGCATAAGGGCCGCCAACCCTCCGGCTCGTCTCCATAATATGCCGGGCAAAGCCGCTCCAGTTGGTCTCGCCGGTGCCGGCAAGATGATAAATGCCGTAGCCGTCAAAATCGCCGCGCAACACCGCCGCCGCATGCAGGATCGAGTCGGCAATATCAAGTGCGGATGTCGGATTTCCCCATTGGTCGGCGACCACGGCGATCTCGTCGCGGTCGCCGGCCAGCCGCAGCATGGTTTTCACGAAATTCTTGCCGAACGGGCTGTAGACCCAGGCGGTGCGCAGGATCAGATGGCGCGGATTGACGGCGGCCACGGCCAGCTCGCCGGCAAGCTTGGAGGCGCCGTAGACGCCGAGCGGTGCGGTGGCGTCGGTCTCGACATAGGCGCCGTCCTTGGTGCCATCGAAGACGTAGTCGGTCGACAGATGGATTACGGGCACGCCGAGCTTCGCGGCCGCCTCGGCGACCTTGCCGGCGCCGACGGCGTTCACAGCGAAGGCAAGATCGGGCTCGTCCTCGGCCTGGTCGACGGCGGTGTAGGCGGCAGCCGACACCACGATATCCGGCCGCGCTGCCGCGAGTGCGTCGAACACCGTATCGGGCCGCGCCAGATCGAGCACTGGGCGGCCGAGGGTGACGACCTCGATGCCATCGCGCCTCTGCCCGGCCTCCAGCAGGCTGGCAGCGACCTGACCGTCGCGTCCGGTGACAACCAGCCTCACGCCGCGCCCTTCCTGCCTTCAACCTGGCCGCGCGACCGGACTTGCCCCAGCCGCTCGCCGGCGTAGCGCTGCTCGCGGATCGGTCCCCACCACCATTTGTTGTCGAGGAACCAGTCGACGGTCCTTGCAAGGCCGCTGTCGAAACTCTCCGCCGGCGCCCAACCGAGATCCCGGCCGATCTTGGAGGCATCGATTGCATAGCGGCGGTCGTGGCCGGGCCGATCGGTGACGAAGCTGATCAAATCGCGGTAGCTCCTGCCGCCGCTGCGCGGACGCCTGATGTCGAGCAGGCCGCAAATCGTCTCGACGACGCCAAGGTTGGTACGCTCGGAATTGCCGCCGACATTGTAACTTTCGCCGGGCTGGCCCTTTGTGGCGACCAGTTCCAGAGCACGGGCGTGATCCTCGACGAACAGCCAGTCGCGCACATTGGCGCCAGCGCCGTAGACCGGCAGCGGCTTTTCGTCGAGCGCGTTGAGGATGACCAGCGGGATCAGCTTTTCGGGGAAGTGATAAGGCCCGTAATTGTTCGAACAGTTGGAGAGCACGACCGGCAGGCCGTACGTCTCGTACCAGGCCCGCACCAGATGGTCGGATGCGGCCTTGGAGGCGGAATAGGGCGAGGATGGCGCGTAAGGCGTCTCCTCCACGAACATGCCGCCATCGAAGGGCAGATCGCCGAACACCTCGTCGGTCGAGACATGGTGGAAGCGGAAGCGCGCCTTCCTGTCCTCGTCAAGGCCGCGCCAATATTCGAGCGCCGAATTCAGCACCCGGTAGGTACCGACGATGTTGGTCTCGATGAAGGCGCCGGGTCCGTCGATCGAGCGGTCGACATGGCTTTCGGCGGCGAGGTTCATGACGACGTCGATCTCGTCGCGGTGGAGGATGTCGAGAACCGCCCGCTCGTCACAGATGTCGGCCTGCGCAAATTTGTAGTTGTGTGCATTCTCGATGGTGCGCAGCGAGGCCAGATTGCCGGCATAGGTGAGCTTGTCGAGATTGGTCACATGGTAGGCCGGATTGGCGCACAAATGCCGGCACACGGCCGAGCCGATGAAGCCGGCACCGCCTGTCACCAGAAAATTCATGGCGCTCTCCTCACATCGTCGCGCGTCATGCGAACACCTCGGCCTCAGCAAGCGCCGACGCCTTGAGGTCCTTGGCCGAGAGCTCGAAGGCGCCGGCCGGCGACGGCCAATCGATGCCGATATCAGGATCGTCGAAACGGATCGATCGATCATGCGCCGGCGAATAGGTGTCGGTGACCTTATACAGAACCTCGGTGTCCGGCACGAGCGTGACGAAACCGTGCGCGAAACCCTTCGGCACGAGGATCTGGTTGCCTCTCTCGGCCGATATTTCGAGCGCGACCCATTTTCCGAAGGTTTTCGAGCTGCGGCGGATGTCGACCGCCACGTCGAGAATGCGGCCTCTGATTACGCGCAGCAGCTTGTCCTGCGCGTGTGGAGGCAGTTGATAGTGAAGCCCCCGCACGACACCTGCGGCAGCCGAATAGGAATGATTGTCCTGGACGAAACGCAGATCGATGCCGGCCTCGGCAAAGGCCTCGGCATTCCAGGTTTCGATGAAATAACCGCGCGCATCGCCGTGCCGCTTCGGCACGATTTCCAGCACGCCGTCCAAACCGAGCTGCCTGACTTCCAGCACCCTATGTCTCCGTCAGCTCGGTGACACGCCGGCGCAGATAGGCGGCGTATTCGTTCTTGCCCAGGCGCGTGGCGCGCTCAAGCACCTTGTCGGCGGTCAGCCAGCCCTGCTCGAAAGCGATTTCTTCAGGACAGGCGACCTTGATCCCCTGGCGGTGCTCGATCGTGCGCACGAAGGAAGAGGCTTCATGCAGGCTGTCATGCGTGCCGGTGTCGAGCCAGGCATAGCCGCGGCCGAGCTGATGCACATGCAATTTCCCGCGCTCGAGATAGACGTTGTTGACCGCCGTGATCTCGAGTTCGCCGCGCGCCGAGGGCTTGATCGTCGACGCGATGTCGACGACCTCATTGTCGTAGAAATAGAGGCCGGTGACCGCCCAGTTGGACTTCGGCTCCCGCGGCTTCTCCTCGATCGTCAAAGCCGTGCCGCTGAGCTTGTCGAACGACACCACGCCGTAGCGCTGCGGGTCCTCGACATGGTAGGCGAACACCGACGCGCCGCTTTGGCGCTGCGCAGCAGTGCGGCAGAGCTGCGACAGGCCCTCGCCGAAATAGATGTTGTCGCCGAGAATCATTGACACATTATCCTTGCCGATGAAGTCGCGGCCGATGATGAAGGCCTCGGCAAGCCCGTTGGGCTGCGCCTGCTCGGCATAGGAGAATTCGACCCCGAATTCCGAACCGTCGCCCAGCAACTCCCGAAACACCGGCAAGTCGCGAGGTGTCGAAATGATCAAAATCTGGCGGATACCGGCGAGCATCAAGACGCTCAGCGGATAAAAAATCATCGGCTTGTCGTATATCGGCAGAATCTGCTTAGAGATCGCTAATGTAAGGGGATACAGACGCGTCCCGCTGCCTCCTGCAAGGATTATTCCCTTCAACAAGCTCTCCTTGAATTACCGGCCCCCGCCTCGAAATCAAGTTGCCCGTGCTTAGGTTTCGCGCAATGGCTTGTCAATTCAATCTCGGCCGTGGATCGGCGCCAGAATTGCTCTGCATCTGCCGCCTCGCGGCAATTTGACCGACCAGGCACAAGCTGACGGTGCAAATGGGCGTGGCGATTTGGCAACCGGCTTGCACCATCGGCTGGCGGACGCGTGACAACAAAAAGCCGGCGGGCCTTGGACCCGCCGGCTCATTCATTTGTCCGGTTTCAGGGCTGCTTGGGCAGCAGCGACCATACCGCCGGCACCAGGCTGGCGGCGAGCGCAACCTTGATCAGGTCGCCGAGGACGAACGGCAAAACGCCGAACTGCCACGCCTTTTCCGCGCCGATGAGGGTGGCCAGCCAGGCAAAGCCCATGGCCATCATGACGATTTCGGCGACCAGCATGGCGTTGAACAACTTGATCGGGTGGCGGTCCCAGCCGCGGTCGGCGGCCCAGCCGACAATGGCCGCCATGACGACGAAGCCGGCGAGATAACCGCCGGTGCCGCCGATCATGTAGGCGATGCCGATGCCCTTTTCAGGCGTGCTTTGGAAGACCGGGAAGCCCATGGCGCCTTCGGCCATGTAGAGAAGCAGGGTAGCGACGCCAAGCCGCAGGCCAAATGCAGTGGCGATCAGCAGGACGGCCAGCGTCTGCAGCGAGATGTCGACCGGCCCGAGCACGACTTTCGTCTTGGCCGACAGGGTCAAAAGCAGCGTTCCGGCGATCGCCAGCAAAAGCTGGGTTGCCAGGCGCTGCGCGCCCTCCTGGGGCAAAGCGAGAGAAACAAGCGGGCGCATCGTCGTTGCAAGTGCCATGGTCTTCCCCAATCCGGATTGCCGCAGATCGCGGCCTTGCGTTTTTCTATATTGGCTTCCGTGTTATGCGGCAATCAGTTTTGCCGTCTTCCTGAACAGAGATTCAACGACACCGCCATGGCGCTCAAATTCGACACCAGCTTCGATCCGGCATATGGCGAGGGCGTCACCGTTGCGCCGGACGTCTTGCGCGTCACCGCCAAAAACCCCAGCCCGTTCACCTTTCACGGCACCAACAGCTACATCGTCGGGCGCGATACGCTGGCGGTGATCGATCCCGGCCCCGATGACGAGGCGCATTTCCAGACGCTGCTCAAGGTGATCGCAAACCGGCCGGTCAGCCATATCTTCGTCAGCCACACGCATCGCGACCATTCTCCGCTGGCCGCCCGGCTGAAAGCGCACACCGGCGCTATTGTACTGGCCGAAGGCCCGCACCGCCCGGCAAGGCCGCTGCGGATCGGCGAGATCAACCCGCTCGACGCCAGCGCCGACACGGTTTTCGTCCCGGAGATCGCGTTGCCCGACAATGCGCTGGTCGAGGGCGATGACTGGACGATCCGGACGGTGCTGACGCCGGGCCACACCGCCAATCACGCGGCATTTGCGCTCGAAGGCACCGGCATCCTGTTTTCAGCCGACCATGTGATGGCGTGGGCGACATCGATCGTGGCGCCGCCGGACGGAGCGATGGCCGACTACATGGCCTCGCTCGACAGGCTGATCGCGCGCGGCGATCGCCTGCTGCTGCCCGGCCATGGCGGCCCGGTGACCGCGCCGCGCAGCTTCATGCGCGGCCTCAAGACCCATCGCAAGATGCGCGAACGGGCGATCCTCGAACGGATCCGCGACAGCGACCGGACGATCCCGGACATGGTCAAGGCTATCTACCGGGACACCGACCCGCGCCTGCATGGCGCCGCCGGCCTGTCGGTGCTTGCCCATCTCGAGGACCTGGTGGCGCGCGGCCTGGTTGCTACCCAGGGTGACCCGGCCATCGACGGCGTTTTTGTGCCGGTGGGGTAGAACTACTCAGCCGGCGCGGCACCCACCTGCCCTGCAACCTCCTGGTCGAGTTCGGCGAGGAACCCGACGATGCGCGCCGCATTGTCGCCGAGGTCGTAGCGGCCGTAGCGGGAGGCTGAGCGCATGTCGACGACGATGGTGTCGCCATCATTGCTGACCCGGATGGCGACGTCGGCGGGCAGGCCTACGACGAAGCTCCGGGCAACGGCCGATATCGTCACCTCGTCTTGACCGTCCGTCACCGGATATGGCGCAGTAAGTTGCCAATCGCGGCGGTCGAGCACGGTTTCAACGGCGTCGACGACGGTTTCGAACGGCAGATTGTAGCTGTGCCCGGTGACCAGCGGATAGGCGTCGGCCTGCAGGCGCACTTCGCCAGGCGTTGGCGGCGCGAGCACGTTCATGTCCTTGGTGCGGTCGCTGGTCTCGAGCACCGGCGGATTGTCGAGGTCCGTCGAAATGTCCCTCAGGGGCGGCGTGGTCGCCGCCAAATAGGTGGCAAAGCCGTAGGGCGTCAGCACCAGCAGCGCCAGCAGGGCGCCGACCGAGAGGTCGCGGCCGCCACGGTCACCGAAATGCCACAGCCGGGACAAAGCGAGGCCGGCAAACAGCAAAGCGAACGCGGCAAGCAAGGCGACGATCGCCAGCACCCACAGGAAGGCCGGCGTTTCGACCAGTTCGAAATGATGGCCGGCCAGCACGGTGAGCAGCAGGACCAGGGCAAAAGCGCCCGTGCGCCGCGACCAGCCGGCCGCCTTCGATGTCTGCCGCTCGTCAATTTCCATTGTCTTCAGCACCGCCCCAACCCGCACAGACGCTTAGAGCAAAGGATGCTCAAATTGAACATCCCCTGCCCTAACGTTTTTGCGGCCGGTAGCTTGAAGGTCAAGGAAACGCACGGTCCCGGTCAATCCGTCGGCAGGCGGTAGTCGCTGAACTGCTTGCGCAAGGTGATCTTCTGGATCTTGCCGGTGGCGGTGTGCGGGATTTCACTGACGAAAGCGACGTCGTCGGGTATCCACCATTTCGGCACCTTGCCGTCCATGAACGCCAGTATATCGGCCTTGCTCGGCTCCTTGCCGGGCTTGGCGACCACGACCAGCAAGGGCCGCTCGCCCCATTTCGAATGATGGACGCCGATCGCCGCGGCCTCGGCGACATCGGGATGGCCGACGGCGAGGTTCTCCAGGTCGATGGTCGATATCCACTCGCCGCCCGACTTGATGACGTCCTTGGCGCGATCGGTGATCTGCATGTAGCCGCCGGAATCGATATGGGCGACATCGCCAGTGTCGAACCAGCCGTCCTTGTCGAACTGCTCGGCTCCGACGCCGCCATAATAGGCGCTGGCGACGGCTGGACCGCGCACCTTCAGCCGGCCGAAGGTCTTGCCGTCCCAAGGCAGTTCCTTGTCGTCGTCATCCGTCACCTTCATCTCGACCCCGAAGGGCGGGTAGCCCTGCTTGCCCTGGATATCGAGCCGGTCCTCGCCCTCGAGCGCTTGATACTGCGGCTTCATGGTGCACAGCGTGCCGAGCGGTGACATTTCGGTCATGCCCCAGGCATGGATGACTTCGACACCGTAATTGTCCTGGAATTTCCTGATGATGGCGCGCGGGCAGGACGAGCCGCCGATGACGACTTTGCTGAGATAGGGAAGCTTCTTGCCGGTGTCTTCCAGATGCTGCAGCAGCATCATCCAGACGGTCGGCACGGCGGCGCTGAAGGTCACCTTCTCGGTGTCGAGCAGCTCGTAGATCGAGGCGCCGTCCATCTTGCAACCGGGCATGACCAGCTTGGCGCCGATCATCGGCGCGCTCTGGCCAAGGCCCCAGGCATTGGCATGAAACATCGGCACGACGGGGAGGATCGTGTCCCGCGCGGAGAGGCCCATGGCGTCGGGCATGGCAGCAATCATGGCATGCAGCACATTCGAGCGGTGGCTGTAGAGCACACCTTTGGGATCGCCCGTCGTGCCGGAGGTGTAGCACATGCCGGCTGCGGTGTTTTCGCCGAAAACCTTCCAGGCGAAGTCGCCATCGGCCTCGTTCAACCAGTCCTCATAGGCAACCACATTCGACAGCGTCGTTTCAGGCAGATGCGCCTTGTCGGTCAGGACGATCACCTTTTTCAGCGATTTGACCGCGCCGGCGATCTTTTCCAGCAGCGGCATGAAGGTCAGGTCGACGAAGATCCCTCTATCCTGCGCATTGTTCATGATCCAGACGATCTGCTCGGGGAACAAACGCGGGTTGAGCGTATGGTAGATGGCGCCGATGCCCATGATGCCGTACCAGGCCTCTATGTGGCGCGCCGTGTTCCAGGCCAGGGTCGCGATGCGGTCGCCGAGCACAAAGCCATCGCGCTCCAACCGTTGAGCGACCTTGAGCGCGCGGCGATGAACTTCAGCATAGGTGGTGCGAACGACAGGACCTTCGATCGAGCGCGAGACGATCTCGCGCGTCCCGTGCTGCCGCTCGGCATTGTCGATCAGCTTGTGGCAGAGCAGCGGCCATTCCTGCATCAGTCCGAGCATCTGGTTCCTCCCATTGCTTCCTCGTTTTTCCCGTCTTTTGTTCCATTGTGGGACGAACGGACGGATTGTCCAGCCATGACGTCTCCAACCGTTAACGGCTGAAGCAAGCAGTGATCGAAAGGCGGGGAAAACCGCCACAATCCGGCCATCGTCGACGTTAAGGTTCGTTAACGGGGTAGGGGTGCGGATTGGCGACTGAAAGAGGTTCGCATGGACACGCAGCTCGACGGCAAGCAGATCGACGGCAAGCAGATCGATTACAGGCAGATCGACGACAGGCAGCTGGATGACAGCGAGGCCCAAGACGTGCAGTTGGACGATATTCAACTCGACGACAAAGAGCTTGAAGACACGCTTGCCGCAAGTCTGGCCGATCTCGTGCCGGAGGCCAAAAAGGTCTCCGAAGACGAATTTGTCGAGGTGGTCGGCGGCGCCCTTGAAGCGGTCGGCGGCACGCTGCTGTTCAAAATGTGCGTCCAGAACGAAGGCGAAGGCCAGCATGTCGCCGCCGCATCGATCGGCGATGGCGGCAATCGCCAGTTCCTGCTGCTCACCTTGCCGACAGGCGGCGGCCCACTGAAGGTCGAGACGACGTCAAGAAGCACCAACCCGGTAGCCGGTATTGCCGCGGCCTATGCCGGCCTCATGGACGTGTTCAAGACCGCAGCCTGAGCATTCCACGCGGGATCGTTTTTAGTGATCGGAAGGCCAGCTCTGGGCTACTGGCGAAGGCTTGCGCAACGGGTTCTCCAGACACATTTTAGAGACATGGGAAGCATCCCGCACGCTCTCAATCGGACTGTGCTCCCAATCGAACAAGGAGAACCCCGCATGGACCAGATCGCCAACCCCGCCCCCGGCTTTCAGAGCAATCCCGGCAAGGTCATCACCGTCGAACCCTATCGCGGTACCGTGGTCGTGCGTGCCGGCGATACGGTGATCGCCTCATCGACGCGGGCGAAGCTTCTGTCCGAACCGCCCTACCCCCAGGCATTCTACATCCCCTTCGAAGACATCGACTTCACCCAGCTCGGCAAAACCACCCTGTCGACCCACTGCCCCTACAAGGGCGACGCCAGCTACTGGAGCGTGCTGCCGGCCGGTGAGACCGGCAAGGACGCGATGTGGGGCTATGAGCAGCCCTTCGACGAAATGGCTGAGATTCGCGACCACGGCGCGTTTTATCCCAACAGGGTCAATATCGAAGCAGCACCGGCCTGAGCAAGCGACTCAAGCCGCCGTTGCTCGCTTCGTCATCCCAGGGTCTTCGCGACGGAGCTTCGCTCCTGTTTCATCCTGGGATGACGAAGTTTAGAGGCCTCGGCTAATCTCAAACGTCGGCGACGTCAGTCCAAAGGCGATGAAACTGCCTGCCGCCGCCCAATCCTAATCAGTCGTCCCGTCGTTGCCGACACCGTCGGCGTCATCCAGCCGCACGAACATCAGCCCCTTGGCCTTCAGCGCGAGCAGACCTTGCACGACGCCCTCGCCGGCGGCGTGGGTCGGCTGGTTGATGTGGGCGATGATGACATCGCCATCCTTGGCGGCGGCGATGCGCCGGGCGGTTTCTTTTGCACCAAGCAACGAGCCGCCATCGCCGTTGATCGAAAAGCCGGCGATCTTGAAGCCGAGCCTGCGGATCATAGCGATGGCCGACGGACTGTATTCGGCGGTCGCGCCGCGAAACCATTTCGGCGCCGGCTCGCCGGTGCCAGCGAGAGCGGCGGCGCCCGATTCGACTTCGGCCCGCACCGCTTCCGGGCTGCCGGCGCTGCGGATGCCATAGATCTTGCGCGGCGTGTCGACGGCCGGGATGTGATGGCCGCCATGGTTTTCCAGTTCGAACAGGTCCGGATGCGCGCGCATGATCTCGACGACGGCGGCGTTGCGCTTCAGCCAGATGCCGGTGACGAAGATCGTCGCCGGAATCCGGTTCTCCACCAGCGCCGACAGGATCCTCGTATCGGTCTGGCCGCCGCAGGCGTCGAGCGTAAGCGCGACGCGGCCGACATTGCCACTGCCACCATCCTCAGCCTTCAGATGCAGCGTCGGCTCGACAAGCGGCGCGGCCTGGGCCGAGGACACGGCCAGGATAGATAGCGCCAAGGCGCAAAACAGCTTTTGCAAGGGATGCCTGTCTTGTCTGAGAATCGGCGCTGTCATAGCCGCATCCCAGGACCCGCAACAAGGCGGAAATTGGGATAGTGGCCGTGAGAAAGCTGATATCCCGACAATGTGACCGCCGCGCACCGTCAGACGGCGTGTTCCAGTTCCACATGCGTGCGTGACAGGACTTCGCGCACGGCCGCGACGACCGGTTCGACCTCGAGGCGCCAGACGCAGCAGGCCTTGCTGGGATCGAGCGGATTGCACAGGCTGCCCGCCACGCAATTGCACGGCATGGATGGCTGCAAGGCGAGGCTGGGCACGCCGACCGGTCCCCAGACGGCCGGGCTGGTCAGGCCGAACAGGCCGACAACCGGCGTTCCGGCCGCTGCTGCCATGTGCATGGGGCCGCTCTCATTGCCGACAAACAGCCGCGCCTGCTGCAACACCGCCAGCAGCGTTTCCAGCGACAGCGCGCCGACGAGGTTGACGATCGACGCGGCACTGGCGAGGATCTGCTCGGCCGGCTTGCGCTCGTCAGGGCCTCCGACGAGTACGAAATCCAGTCCGGTTTCGCGCGAAATCGTGTCGAACACGGCGGCAAAGCGTTCATGCTGCCAGCGCCGGCCGTGAAAACTGGCGCCGGCATGCACCGCGACAAAGCCGTTTGGCCGCAAATGGTGTTTGTCCAGCAATGCCTGGGCCCTCGCCGTCTCCATCGGCAATGGCCGAATCGACGGCACCCGCACGCGCAGGCCGACGCCGAGCGGCTCGAGCGGCGAAAGGTAGCGGTAGAGATAGTGACGTTCGCCAAAACCGAACGGCTCGGCAAAGACATTGGCGGGCTGGCGCTCATGCCAGCGCAGCGGCCTTTCCGGAGGATTGTAGCCGATGCGGGTGCTGGCGTTGAGGAACCTGACGATGAGCCGCGATGTCTTTGAATCGGTGAGGTCGATGGTCAGGTCGAAACGGAATTGGCGCAGCTTGCTGATCATAGAATAGAGCTCGCGCCCACGCTCCAGCGGGGTGCCGCGCATGGCGGCGCGGCGGAAGGTCACGACTTCCGAGGCGATGCCGTGGGCGGTCACGAAACTGGCGAGGCGCGCCTCGCAGAGAAAGACGATCCTGACACCGGGATATTCGAGCTGCAGGTTCTTGGCGAGCGTGGAGGACAGAACAACATCGCCGATGAACTTGGTCTGGATAATCAGGATCGAGCGGAAGGGTCTGGGCGAAATCTGTAACATCTTTTTCTCGGCACCGGGCGGGTTGGGGGGCCGTGAAATTGGGCAGAAACGATGTCGGGATTGCGTGTTGAGCCGCGCACATCAGCGTGAATTTGCTTACAAAATCGTAAGCTTAGCGCCAAACGGCCACCCAGGGTGGCCGTTTCATCGCTGCCGAAATGACTATGTCGAAATCAGGATGCCGCGGCGCTCTTTTTGGGGCGCGGCACTGCTGTTTTGGCAATCTGCACCGCGGCTTGGGCTGCGGCCAATCTTGCGATCGGCACCCGGTAGGGAGAGCACGACACATAGTCGAGGCCGACCTCTTCGCAGAAGCGGATCGAGGCCGGATCGCCGCCATGTTCGCCGCATATGCCGAGCTTGATGTCGGGCCGCGTCGCCCTGCCTTTTTGCGCAGCCATGCGCACCAGTTCGCCGACGCCCTCGATGTCGAGCGAGACGAACGGGTCCTGCTCGATGATTCCTTTCTGCCGATAGGTCTCGAGGAAGGACGCCGCATCGTCGCGCGAGATGCCGAAGGTGGTCTGGGTGAGATCGTTGGTGCCGAAGGAGAAGAACTCGGCCGTAGCGGCGATGACGTGGGCGCGGATCGCCGCGCGCGGAAGCTCGATCATCGTGCCGGTGAGATAGTCGATCTTGACGCCGGTCTCGTCCATGACAGCCTTGGCGATCGCATCGATGCGCGCCTTGACGTAGTCGAGCTCCTTCACCAGGCCGACCAGCGGCACCATGATCTCGGGAACGACCAGCGCGCCGGCTTTCTTGCCGGCCTCGACGGCTGCCTCGAAAATGGCGCGCGCCTGCATCTCGGCAATCTCGGGATAGGAGACGGCGAGGCGGCAGCCGCGATGGCCGAGCATCGGGTTGAACTCGTGCAAGGCTTCGGTGCGCTGCCTGAGCTTGTCGAGCGAGACGTTCATGGCGGCGGCGACCTCCGCCACCTCCGCTTCCGTCTTGGGCAGGAATTCGTGCAGCGGCGGATCGAGCAGCCGGATCGTCACCGGCAGGCCGGCCATGATCTCGAACAGTTCGAGGAAATCCGAGCGCTGCATCGGCAACAGCTTGGCAAGCGCGGTGCGGCGGTCCTTCTCGGTATCGGCCAGGATCATCTCGCGCATGGCGACGATACGCTCGCCGTCGAAGAACATGTGCTCGGTGCGGCAGAGGCCGATGCCTTCGGCGCCGAAGGAGCGCGCCATGCGCGCATCGAGCGGCGTCTCGGCATTGGTGCGCACCTTCATGCGGCGCACCGCATCGGCCCATTCCATGATGGCGGCGAAATCGCCCGACAGTTCCGGCTGCAGCATCGACACGGCGCCCTTCAGCACCTGGCCGTTGCTGCCATCGATGGTGATGATGTCGCCCTTGCGGAAGGTCTGGCCCATCGACATCAGCGTGCCGGCCTTGTAGTCGACACGCAGCGAGCCGGCGCCCGAAACGCAAGGCTTGCCCATGCCGCGCGCGACCACGGCGGCGTGGCTGGTCATGCCGCCGCGCGTGGTCAGGATGCCTTCCGAAGCATGCATCCCATGAATGTCTTCGGGGCTGGTTTCGATGCGCACCAGGATTGCCTTGCGACCTTGCGTCTTCAGATCCTCGGCATCGCCCGAGGAGAAAACAATCTCGCCGGTCGCCGCGCCCGGAGAAGCCGGCAGGCCGACGCCGATGACATCGCGCGCGGCCTTGGGGTCGATGGTCGGATGCAACAGCTGATCGAGCGAGGCCGGATCGATGCGGGCGACCGCCTCCTCCGTCGTGATCAGCTTGTCGCGCGCCATTTCGACGGCGATCTTCAGCGCCGCCTTGGCGGTGCGTTTGCCGGAACGCGTCTGCAGCATCCACAATTTGCCGCGCTCGATGGTGAATTCGAGGTCCTGCATATCGCGGTAGTGCTGTTCCAGGCGGTCGGAGATGTCGACGAAGGAGCGAAACGCGTCCGGCATCAGTTTCTGCAGCGACGGCTTGTCGGAGCCAGCGGCAATGCGCGCCGCCTCGGTGATGTTCTGCGGCGTGCGGATGCCGGCCACGACATCCTCGCCCTGCGCGTTCACCAGGAACTCGCCGTAGAGCATCTTTTCGCCGGTCGAGGGGTTGCGAGTGAAGGCGACGCCAGTGGCTGACGTCTCGCCCATATTGCCGAACACCATGGCCTGGACATTGACCGCCGTGCCCCAGCTTTCCGGGATGTCGTGCAGGCGCCGGTAGGTGATGGCGCGGTTGTTCATCCAGCTGGAAAACACCGCGCCGATCGCCCCCCACAGCTGCTCGTGCGGGTCCTGTGGAAACGGCCTGTCGAGCTCCTCCTCGACCTTGGCCTTGTAGAGGGCAATGACGCTCTGCCATTCCTGCGCTGTCAGTTCGGTGTCGAGCTCGTGGCCGAGGCTGGCCTTCTGGTCCTCGAGGATTTCCTCGAACACTTCGTGGTCGAGACCCATGACGACATCGGAATACATCTGGATGAAGCGGCGGTAGCTGTCATAGGCAAAGCGGGCATCGCCGGAATCGGCTGCCAGCGCCTCGACCGTCTCGTCATTGAGGCCGAGATTGAGCACGGTGTCCATCATGCCCGGCATCGAGGCCCTGGCCCCGGAGCGGACCGAGACCAGAAGCAGCTTCGACGGATCGCCGAAACGGCGCCCGGTCAGTTGCCCGATATGGTCCAGCGCCTTGACGACGTCGGCCTTCAACGCGGCCGGATAGCTGTTGCCGTTGGCATAATAGGCGTTGCAGACTTCGGTGGTGAGGGTGAAGCCCGGCGGCACCGGCAGGCCAAGACTGCACATCTCGGCCAGATTGGCGCCCTTGCCGCCGAGAAGGTTGCGGTCGCCCGCACGTCCCTCCGCGGCGCCATCGCCGAAGGTGTAGACCCATTTGGTCATGCTCGCCCTCCAAGTCCTCGGAAGATAGAACACCGGGGCCAAGACCCGGTTCCCCCGCGTTCCGACCCGAGCGTTATTATGCTGCAGTGCGAAAGGCAAGGTGTGGCAGCGAAGCCCGGCGACTACAATCGATTAAGCAAAAGCTGCGTCGAAAAGACTTGCCGGATCGCTGCCCAGGATATAGAACATATAGGGAACAAGTTGGGAGCAGCGTGATGAAACTCAACGGAAAACTCGACTATCTCGAACTGCCCGCGACGGGCGCAACGCTGGACAGCGTCAAGGCTTTCTACAGCGCCGCCTTCTCGTGGTCGTTCACCGATTACGGGCCGACCTATTCAGCCTTCGGCGAAGGGCTCGATGGCGGCTTCCAGGCCGATGCAGGCGAGGCTCCGGCGAAACCATTGCCGGTGCTCTATTCGCAGGATCTGGAAGCAACCCTCGACGTTGTCGAAAGCGCCGGCGGCACGATCGTCAAGCCGATATTCTCGTTCCCGGGCGGCAGGCGGTTCCATTTCACCGATCCCGCTGGCAACGAGTTGGCGGTCTGGGGCGAATAGCGCGTCCCCGCGCCAAGCGGTGGATCAGTTTTGCACAGTGGCCAACTCGGCATTGAGCTTTCGTGCCGCTCGTCCTATAAGGCCGCGCGCAGCGGGCAAAGCTCGTTTGCTGGGGCGTCGCCAAGTGGTAAGGCATCGGTTTTTGGTACCGACATTCCCAGGTTCGAATCCTGGCGCCCCAGCCAAATCACATGCCTTTGGAATCAATGATTTACCGACCTTGTCGATGGCTGCCGTCAGGAGCTATCTGACTCCCACGCGACCCCGACTCGGTTGACAGAGCCGGGGCCGTGCGGAGAGGATCAGTAATCGTTGTCGTCCTGGATGACGACGGGATGATGCCGATGATGTCGATAATAGCGATGATGGCTGCGCTCGATCGAGCCGGTCACGATGACCGTATCCCGGCGATGATGTCTGCGGCCGTGGTCGTAGAAGGCAACCGTGCCGTGTCTGCGGTGATGAAGGCGTTGACCCTGGTCATTGATGACCTTTACGCTCCTGTGATGATGTCGATGGTGGGTCGTGATGACCACGTCAGCTTCGGCTGCCGGAGCTATCGTCGGCATGGCAATGAACAGCGCCAAGGCGCTCACGATCATTGTTTTCATTGTAATATCTCCACCTGCTAATTATCCCTTCGCGGGGATAACCGCGTCCCATCCCTTTGGTTCCGAGTAGCGTCGTCGGTCCACGGGCGCGATCAGTGACGGCTGCTCCCGTGCAACACGGCGTATCGAAAGAAGAAGTTGCGACAGCAGCTCCTGTTGGCAACTTCTGGCAAAGGCGCTCTTTCAAGCCGACCACCAGGGTTACGCCACTCGACAAAGCAGCGCTGCACAGGACCCTTCTATGTCGTCGCGTTCGATCTCCTGATCTGTGACGGGAAACACTTGTCTTGCGAGGAAGACCATCGGCACAATTTGTGAGATTTACGAGACCAATCAGGCCATTTCAGATCCCATAGGTCGGGCCGTCTCAGATCCCGTAAGAAAGTGCAAGGTAAACCACCGGCGCCAAGATCAGCAGAACCGCGATTCCGATAACCACTGCGATTGCCAGGCGCTCTGTTCGCCTGACAAGCTCAGCGACCTTGTCGTCGTCAGCCGATGGTATGAGGTCAAGAACGGAAGAAACTTCCGCAGGACTGTCGTTGTCGTTTGCGGGTCGGGTTGCGCCGTCACGCACAGATCTCTGGACAAAGGTCACTGTTAGCCTCGCTATTGAAACGCACGCCGTTGGCGGTGTCACGACAATCGGGTGCCCGCTAACCTCTCAGGAATGGCGGGCACCCGATTGACCACCGATGAAGGGACTCATGCTCGGCAGCCCGGTTCCAATGTATCGGGAGGGCATAGGTTGCCCGCCTTCAGGCCTATGGCTCCGACGTCAGGACTTCAGTCATACCCTGTTCGGACCTTGGTCTGGCAATCGACGAAGCGATGGCCGCCATTTTGTTTCGACGCAGAAAATGCGGGAACATTAGTAGGCTCTTACGAGTTCACTCCCAGCAACTAGTTCGGGAGAGATACGGTGAACAACATAATCTGGCTCATCGGAGCAGTCGTTATCGTGATTGCGATACTGAGCTTCCTGGGCTTCCGATAAACGTGGCAGCTGAATTGCGGTCGGAGCCTATTGCCATCTGCGCCTTGTAGGCATCGCTTTCGCGTTGGCCGGGCGCTTTGCATGTGGGCTTTGGCGTTCGCTCTCAGGTGGCGCTTAAATTCCTTCTCTTCGAACCTTACAGAATGCGCGTCGCAAGCAGGTCGCAAGGGCGACGGTCCTATTGCAACAGTCGGATCGACGCCATCGCCGACGAAATCAACAAAGCATGCTGCGTCAGCTCGCCTCGCGCATCGCCTCGGCGGCCTGCAGATCGACCGAGACCAGTTGGCTGACGCCCTGCTCGGCCATGGTCACGCCGAACAGGCGGTTCATGCGCGCCATCGTGATCGGGTTGTGGGTGATGATGACGAAGCGCGTCTCGGTGGTCGCGGCCATTTCGTCCATAAGGTTGCAGAAGCGTTCGACATTGTGATCGTCGAGCGGCGCGTCGACTTCGTCGAGCACGCAGATCGGCGCCGGATTGGTTAGGAACACGGCAAAGATCAGCGACATCGCCGTCAGTGCCTGCTCGCCGCCGGACAGCAGCGTCATGGTCTGCGGCTTCTTGCCGGGTGGACGTGCCAGGATTTCGAGCCCGGCTTCGAGCGGGTCGTCGGATTCGATCAGCTGCAGTTCGGCCGTGCCGCCACCGAACAGATGCGAGAACAGCCGCTGGAAATGGCCGTTGACCACCTCGAAAGCGGCAAGCAGCCGTTCGCGGCCTTCGCGGTTCAGGCTCTGGATCGCTTGCCTGAGCTTGCGGATCGCCTCGATGATGTCCTCGCGCTCGGAGACGATGGTCTCCAGCCGGTCCGACAATTCCTTCTGCTCTTCCTCGGCGCGCAGATTGACGGCGCCGAGCCGCTCGCGCTCAACCTTCAGCCGGTCGAGCTGGCGCTCGATCTCGGCCATTTTCGGCATCGGGCTGTCGGCTTCCAGGCCAGTATGGCGAATGACCAGATGCGGCGGCGTGTTCAGCGTTTCCTGGATGCGCGCCTCGACCTCGAGCCGGCGCTCATCGGCGGCGGTCAATCGCTCTTCGGCGCGGACGCGGGTTTCGCGGGAATCGGCCAGCGACTGGATGGCCGCGGTGGCGGCCTTGTCCAGCTCGGCCTGCTTGTTCTCGGCCTCCTGCAAACGGTCGGCGGCCGCCTTGCGCAAGGTCTCGGCCTCGGTCAGCTGCGACAGCAGCGCGCGCCGCCTGGCGTCGATCTCGTCGGGGGCGTCGGCCAGCGTTTCGCGCTCGGCCTCGGCCTCGGCCCTGCGCTCGCCCAGCGAGGCAATCTGCGTCGAGGCGTTTTCGGCCCGCTGCAACCAGTTGCTGCGCTCGGCGCCGATGGCGTCGAGCCGGCGCGTGCGCGCCTCGGCTTCGCGGCGCAGGCCTTCATGGACGGCGCGCGCGTCGGCCAAGGTTGCGCGATCGCGGCTGACATTGGCGGCGGATTGTTCAAGCTGCAATTGCAGGTCGCCGAGATCGGGGGCGTCCTGCAGCAGCATTTCGGCCTCGGCGAAGGCGGCGGCCGTTTCTTCATGGCTGTCGACGATTCGCGCGCGCGCCTCGTCCAGGGCGGCGCGGCGGCTTGCCAGCTCGCCACCGGCCTTTTCGGCCTCGGCCAGCGCGCTGCGGGCGGCGTCCAGGCCGTGCTGGGCATCGCGCCCGGCCTGGCGGGCGTTGCGTTCGGCCTCGCTCGCCTCACGCAGCGCCTGTTCGGCCTGGGCAAGGGCAGCCTCTGCCTCACGCATCATCTGCGTCGCCTGCACCGCCTCGGCATCGAGCTCGGCCAGCCGGTTCTTCTGCGCCAGCCTCTGCGCGGCCGCGGTCGGTGCATCGGCGCTGGCGGTCAAGCCATCCCAACGCCACAGCGCGCCGTCACGGCTGACCAGCCGCTGGCCGGGGGCAAGCAGCGTCTGCAGGCGTTTGCCGTCCGCCGCATCGACGATGCCGATCTGCGCCAACCGGCGGGCAAGCTGCGAAGGCGCGCGCACCACGCTGGCGAGGCTCTTGAGGCCTTCCGGCAAAGCCGCATCGCCTGGTTCAACCTGGCTTTCGCCCCAATGCACCGGCGCGCTGCGGTCGAGCGGCACGTCGAGATCCTCGCCAAGCGCAGCACCGAGGGCCGTCTCATAGCCGCGTTCGACGCTGAGTTGCTCCAGTACCGACGGGAAAAGATCGCCGCTGGCGGCATTGAGGATCTTGGCCAGCGTGCGGGCTTCGGTCTCGATGCCGGCGAGTTCGGCCCTGGCATCCTGCAGCGGCGGACGGGCGGCACTCTCGGTGGCGCGCGCCTCGGCGACCGCCTGTTCGGCAGCAATGGCGCCGGCCTCGGCTTCCTCCAACCGGGCGAGCGCGTCCTCGACCAAAGCGCGCTTCTCGGCGGGATCGGGCAGGCCGGCGACTTTCGAGACGATCTCCGATAGCTCGCGGTCGACATCGGCCAGCTGGCGGGCAAAGCGATCGCGGCGTTCGGCGGTGTCGCGCAGCGTGCGCTCGATCTGGTTGCGCGAGGCGGCGGCCTCTGCTCGTTCGGCGGTCAGCGCCGCGAGCTTTGCTTCGCTTGTTATAAGCGTTGCGCCGGCCTGCTCGAAAGCGGCCCGCGTCGTGGCTTCGCGCTCGGCGGCGCCGGCATTGTCTGAGTTGAGCGTGGCTTCTTCCTCGCGCAGGCGCTCAAGAATATCCGCATTGTCGCGGACCATGCGCTCCTCGCGGGCGATGTCGCCGTCGAGCTGCTGCAGCCGGCGCTCGAGTTCGGCCTGGCGGGCGCGGATGCGGCCTGCCTCCTCCTCGATCTGCGCCTTGGCGATCGACAGGCGCTGGAAGGCGGCAGCCGCGGCGGCCTCGGCATCGCGCAGATCGGGCAGCCGGTGGGCACCGATGCCTTGCTCACGGGCGGCAGCCATCTGGGCGGCGGCGCGGTCGCCGACCAGAGCTGTGGCAACCGCCAATGCCGACCGCGCATCGCCCTCCTGGGTTTTGGCCAAGGTCCAGCGCAGATGCAAGAGCGTGGCTTCCGCCTTGCGGATATCGGCCGACAGGTTCTTGAAGCGCGATGCCTGGCGCGCCTGGCGCTTCAGGCTTTCGATCTGGCTTTCCAGTTCGCCGACGACGTCGTCCAGCCGTTCCAGATTCTGTTCGGCCGCCTTCAGCCGAAGCTCGGCCTCGTGACGGCGGGTGTGCAGGCCGGAAATGCCGGCGGCTTCTTCGAGCAGCGCGCGGCGCGCCTGCGGCTTGGCCTGGATCAGTTCGCCGATGCGGCCCTGTCCGACCATGGATGGCGAGCGCGCGCCGGTCGACTGGTCGGCGAACAGAAGCTGCACGTCCTTGGCGCGGGCTTCCTTGCCGTTGATGCGGTAGAGCGAGCCGGCTTCGCGCTCGATGCGGCGCGACACTTGCAATTCATCGGCGTCGTTGAAGGCGGCGGGCGCGGTCCGGTCGCTATTGTCGAGGAACAGCGTGACTTCGGCGGTGTTGCGGGCCGGGCGCGTTCCCGAGCCGGAAAAGATCACGTCGTCCATTCCGGACGCGCGCATGTTCTTGTATGAGCTTTCGCCCATCACCCAGCGCATCGCCTCGACAAGGTTCGACTTGCCGCAGCCATTCGGCCCGACAATGCCGGTCAGGCCGCGTTCGATGACGAACTCGCCGGGTTCGACGAAGGACTTGAAGCCGAGGAGGCGAAGGCGCGAAAACTTCATTCGCGCCTGCCTGGAAGGCACAAAGGTGCGCTGACGCCGAAGCGCAGTCGCTCCGGCGCCGCCTGGACGTCAGAGCAGAGGGTCGATGATGGCCGATATTTCCTCAATCGACATCGCACCTTTGTAGGTTTTCCCGTTGATGAAGAAGGTCGGTGTCGAGTCGACCTTGAATTCATCGGCGCCGCGCTTCTGGACCGATCTCACATCGTCCAGAAGTTTCTGGTCCGTCAAGCAGGCCTCGAAGGACTCCTGTGTAAAACCGGCGAGCTTGGAGATCTGCAGCAGCGCATCCTTGGTATTGTTGACGCCGACCCAGTTGGCCTGCTGCTTGAACAGCACGTCGACCATCGGGAAATAATTGTCCTTCGAACAGCGCGCCAGCATGAAACCGGCCTCGGCGCTCGGATCGAACGGGAATTCGCGCAGGATGTAACGCGCCTTGCCGGTGTCGATGTATTTGGTCTTCAACTCAGGGAAGGTGGTCGCCGCGAAATGCGCACAATGCGGGCAGGTCATCGAAGCATATTCGACGATGGTGACCTTGGCGTCATCCTTGCCGAGCTGCTTGTCGGGCAAAGCGCCGGGCTTCAGCAGTTCGGCCATGTCGACATTGCCGGAAGACTCCGGGACCTTGACGGCGGCCGGAGTGGCAGGCGTCGAAGCAGGCACCGCGGGAGCCGCAGGCTTCACATCCGCTGCTTTGGCATCCTCGCCTGAATCGCTGCATGCGGCGAGCATAGCCACTGCCGGAATGACGGCCAGCGAAGACAGGAGGTTTCTGCGGGACAAGCTACGGTTCATGCGAATCACCTGACTGTGGTTTGATTTTGCAACGCAAAGGCTAGAAAAGGCGAGAGTTGGCGGGAATTAAGGCATCGCCGTCCCCATTCCAATCGCCAAACTCTACATGCAGGATCACGAATGCGCGAGATAGATGACGCGTTCATGACCGACTGATTACCGGTTGATTACCTTGGCCGCTTCCTTTGGCCAAGAATTGTGGCGCCAAGACGCTCCAGCGAGGCGCGCAAGCCTTCATCCTCGATCTTGCCGACGGTATCGGACAATTTGGCCTTTTCGACAGAAGTCAGTGCTCTCGGCGTCGGTTTCGGCCGGGCTTTGTCCCTCAGCACCGGCTTTTGCACGATCCGGATCCTGCCGATCGCGTTGAAGCCGAGAAAGGCATTGACGCGGTTGATGATCTCGCCGGTCTCGTGCTGTAGGTGCAGCGCGGCCATGCCCTCGCAGGCGATGACCAGCACCGCCGGCTCGAACGGATCGTCCTCATGCATGCGGCGCGGCCACTGGATTTTTTCGGGGCGCGAATGGCCGGCGAGCCTGGGGCCGGCGATCTCTTCCCATGACTGCACCAGCCCGATCGAAATGCCGGCCCGCTTGCGCAGCACGGGGTCGAGGATCGCGGTCGCGAGATCGCTCACCGGAACGGGATTGCCGTAAGGCGTTCTCCCTGCCATGTACGTTCTCCAGCCACGCTCCTCACCAGCCTAGAGCCAGCCCGCGATCAATGGCACTGCACGAACAGACCCGCAAGGCCGCATCCGGACCAACTCTATCGGGAGAGATCGCCGCGCGTCTGCTTGCCTGGTACGACGCGCACCATCGCGAACTGCCGTGGCGGATCACGCCGCACGCCGCGGCCGGCGGTGCACGGCCGGACCCCTATCGCATCTGGCTTTCGGAAGTGATGCTGCAGCAGACCACGGTCGAAGCGGTAAAATCCTATTTTCGCGCCTTTGTCGAGAAATGGCCTGATGTGAAGGCGCTGGCGGCTGCGCCGGCCGAGGATGTGATGAAGGCCTGGGCCGGGCTCGGCTATTATTCACGGGCGCGCAACCTCAAGGCCTGCGCCGATCTGGTTGCGAGCCAGGGCGGCCGTTTTCCCGACAACGAAACGGGATTGAGGGAATTGCCGGGGATCGGCGCCTATACGGCGGCGGCGATCGCGGCGATCGCCTTCGACCGTCCGGCGGCGGTCGTCGACGGCAATGTCGAACGTGTCATCTCGCGGCTCTATTCGATCGCAACGCGGCTCAGCGAGGCAAAGCCTGAAATCCGCGCGCTCGTCGCAAGACTGGTTCCGCAGACAAGGCCGGGCGACTTCGCCCAGGCAATGATGGACCTTGGCGCCACGATCTGCACGCCAAGACGGCCGCGCTGCATGCTGTGCCCGGTGCGCGAGGATTGCAGCGCCATCCTGTCCGGCGACCCCGAGCGCTTTCCGGTCCGCCTGCCCAAGGTCGACAAACCACTCAGGCGGGGTGCCGCCTTCGTCGCCGAGCGCGGCGACGGCGCCATCCTGTTGCGCAAGCGGCCTGACAAGGGCCTGCTCGGCGGCATGACCGAGGTGCCGACCACAGGTTGGACAGCGCGGATCGACGGTGCAACCACTTCGGAGGCAGCGCCCTTCCCTGCCGACTGGCGGCGCGCTGGAGAGATCGCGCATGTCTTCACCCATTTCGCGCTCGAGCTCGAAGTTTTTCACGCTCAAGTGAAAAGTGATGCGCCGGAAGGGCATTTCTGGTCGCTGGCCCATGACATTTCCGGAGAAGCGCTGCCGACCGTCATGAAAAAGGTCATCGAAGCAGCGATACCGGGCGCAACCAAAAAACACCGCCCAATTGACTAGCATTCGCTTTGAAAGGCCAGAAATGACTGAAATCCGCCATATCGTGTTCGACATCGGCCGCGTCTTGCTCCACTACGATCCGAACATTCCGTTCAGCCGCCTCATTCCCGATGCCGAAGAGCGCAAGTGGTTCTTCGACAATGTCTGCACGCATGACTGGAACATCGAGCAGGATCGTGGCCGGACGTGGGAAGAGGCGGAAGCGCTGCTGATCGCGGATTACCCGGATCATGCTGAAAACATTCGCAATTTCCGGCGCTATTGGAACGACATGGTGCCGCATGCCTATGAGGACAGCGTCGCCATCATGCTCGGCCTGATCGAGAGCGGCCGCGACGTGACCATGCTGACGAACTTCGCCGCCGACACGCTTGCCGAGGCAAGACTGCGCTTCGATTTCCTTAGCCGCCCGCGCGGCGTGACCGTGTCGGCCGATATCCGTGAGATCAAGCCCGACCGCGCCATCTACGACCATCACGTGGTCGCGTTCGGCCTGGAGCCCTCCGCCACGCTGTTCATCGACGACAGCCCCAGGAATGTCGACGGAGCCAGGGCGGCTGGCTGGAATGCTGTGCTGTTCACAGATGCAAAAACGCTCAAGGCGGACCTTGAGCGGTATGGCATCGCGACCTGAGCTACGCAGAGGGGTCGAGGTAGCGCTTTATGGCGCCCCCCTCTGCCCTGCCGGGCATCTCCCCCACGAGGGGGGAGATTGGCAGCCTCGCCGACGGCTCTTTCTTACAACGTTGAAGGTTGGCGAAAACAATGAAGCGCGCGATCTCCCCCCTCGTGGGGGAGATGGCCGGCAGGCCAGAGGGGGGCGCCGTAGGGCGCCGACCTTTATGTGGTAGCGTCAGGCCCCTGCCCGTTCCATGCCGAGCCTGGCGATGCGGCGCAGTTCGTCGATCGGGGTCAGGCCGCCCGAGCGCTCATAGTGCCAGAAGGTCCAGCCATTGCAGGCGTCCAGGCCCTGCACTTCGGCGCCGATCTTGTGGATCGAGCCGGCGCTGTCGCCGATCGCCACCGTGCCGTCGGCGCGTACCTTGGCCGACCAGCGCTTCTTGGCATCGTAAAGCGTGGCGCCGGGCTGCATAAGCCCGGTATCGATGAGGCTGACAAAGGCGACGCGCGGCTCGGCGCGCTTGCCGGTGAGCACGGTGAGATCGGCGGTTTCCAGCGGCCGCACGGCATCGATGCGCTCATTGGCGGCGTCGATATAGGCCTGCTCGCGCTCGATGCCGACGAAATGGCGGCCAAGCCGCTTGGCCACGGCGCCGGTTGTGCCGGATCCGAAGAACGGGTCGAGCACGATGTCGCCCGGCTTGGTCGAGGCCATCATGATGCGGGCGAGCAGCGCTTCCGGCTTCTGCGTCGGATGCAGCTTGTCGCCATTGTCGTTCTTCAGCCGCTCGCCGCCAGTGCAGATCGGGAACAGCCAGTCGGAGCGCATCTGGATGTCGTCGTTCGATGCCTTCATGGCTTCGTAATTGAAGGTATAGCCCTTGCCCTTCTGGTCGCGCGAAGCCCAGATCATGGTCTCATGCGCGTTCTGGAAGCGGCGACCGCGGAAATTCGGCATAGGGTTGGTCTTGCGCCAGACGACATCGTTGAGGATCCAGAAGCCGAGATCCTGCATCTTGGCGCCGACGCGGAAGATGTTGTGGTAGGAGCCGATGACCCAGATGGTGCCATTCGGCTTCAGCACGCGGCGTGCCGCCAGGAGCCAGGCGCGGGTGAAGGCGTCATAGGCCTCGAAACTCTCGAACTGGTCCCAGTCATCGTCGACGGCGTCGACCTTGGACTGGTCGGGCCGGTGCAAATCGCCGTCGAGCTGCAGATTGTAAGGCGGATCGGCGAAGATGACGTCGATGGATTTTTCCGGCAGCCGGTCGAGCGCGGCGACACAATCGCCCTTGAGGATCGTGTCCAGCCACTCGGATTGCTGGGGGGCGTGGGAGAGGTCGGCGAGAAGACGCACGGCAGACATTTTTACACCCAAGGCACGCGTTACTGTTTACTCCCCGTTATGGTTACCGATCAGCGTAAATATTCGGTGAAGGACGCAACGGTCCAGGCAGCCCTGACGTCGTCAATTTGCGCAGCCCGGCCCGTTGGTGTATGTCGCGCCGCTTGAGCCTTGCCGGGCCTCCATCACCCTCCTCGTTCGGATTGCCATGCCCCAGCCAGATCTTGTCATCTTCGATTGCGACGGCGTGCTCGTCGATTCCGAAATCATCGCAGCCCGCGTCGAGGCCGAATTGCTGACCTTGGCCGGATATGAAATTTCGGCTGAGGAATACGCCGAAACCTATGCCGGACTGACCTTCAAGGACATCATGATGCGGGTCGAGCAAAAATCCGCCATCCCGTTCCAGGCCTCGATGATCGACCGGGCCGAAGAGCTGGTCGACCGCAAACTGCGCAGCGACGTGCGCGCCATCGACGGCGTGCGCGAGGCGGTCGCCGCGGTCACCGCGCCGCGCTGCGTCTGCTCGAACTCACGCTTGGAGCGGATCGAGTTCATGCTCGAGAAAGTGGGCCTGCTGCCGTTCTTCCCCGGCCGGATTTTTTCAGCGCTGGAAGTACCAAGCAAGAAAACCAAGCCCGCGCCGGATGTGTTCCTGATCGCGGCGGAGCAACTCAACGCCAATCCGGCAAACACCTTCGTCATCGAGGATTCGGTGCACGGCGTCACCGGCGCCAGGGCCGCCGGCATGCGCGTGATCGGCTTCACCGGCGCCGCGCACAGCTATCCCGGCCATGCCGATGTGCTGACCGAAGCCGGAGCCGAAACCGTCATCCGCCGCTGGGCCGAACTGAAAAGTGTGATTGCCGCTCTGTCGGAGTGGTCGGACGCCTGAACCGATCAGTCCTTGGCTTTGGCCGACCTGGCCGGTTTCTTCTTAGCCCTGTTGTAGGCAATCGCGGCGCGGACGAGCGCTTTCAGCGCATCCGCATCGATCACGTCGCCCTCCGACACATCGATGGCGCGCCACACCTTGCCGTTGAGCCCATTGTTGAACAGCCTGTCGGGATCCGGCAGGCTGGCGCCGTGAGAAAAGGTCAGCTTCACCTTGTCCTTGTGAGCGTTGCCGACGGCGATCATGCCGTCGCGTGACCATACCGGGCTGCCCATCCACTTCCACTCCTCGATGATTTCCGGGTCGGCGTCGAGGATGGTCTTGCGCAGGCTGGCCAACGTCTTGCCCCGCCAATCGTCCAGCTCCCGGATTCGGGCATCTATCCGCTCGGAGGCAGAGGCGCCTCCCTCGTCCTTGCTCGACATGCTGATCTTCATGGTCTGCCTCCGTTCACATCTTCTCGCCGGGCAATCGGCTGGCCTGCTTCACCCAGGAGGCGAAGCGGGCTTCGTCGATCTCTTCGCCTTCATGGATGTCGAGATAGCGCACTTCCTTTTGCCTGGAACGGCCGGGAGGCACAGGATCGAGCGACGTGCCGCGAAAGAAGGCGACTTTGACGTATCTGGTGAAGCAATGCAGGCTGAGGAACCAACCGTCGCCCTCGATGCCATAGAACGGTGAGTTCCACTTCACCGCCTTGTAGACGCCGGGGACGGCGCTGACGATAAGTGCGTCGATCCGGCGCCCGACATCGCTTTTCCAGCCCGGCATGGCAGCAATATACGCCTGCACCGGAGCGTCCCCATAGGCCTTCGGGATCTGCGGGTTGCCGCCCGAAAGCAGGACCGGCTTTTCCGGCTTGTCTGGGGCCGGTTTTGCGACCTTCGATTTTCCCGGCGCCTTGGCCATGTCCTACCCTTGCGCGCCCTGCTCGCCACGCGATCTCGCGACGTAAGGCAGCACGAACATGTAGAGGCCGCTGAACAGCAGCAGGAATAGCGGCAGCAGCGGCGAATAGACCACCCAGGCCGGAGGTTGCCCGAACGCCATGGTGATGAAATTGGCTGCCACGGTCAGCGTGAAGATGATCGACAGCCAACGATGGGTTTGACGTATCCATTTGCTCAAGTTCATTGCAACTTCCTCTTGAAACCAGCGCCTACCAACGCGCCAGTTGGGTGATCTGGATGAGATTGCCGCAGCTGTCGTTGAGCTGGGCGATGGTCGAGCCGGTCACTTCTGTCGGCGCCATGGCGAACGCACCGCCGCGTCCCTTGATGCGCTCGTAATCACCCTTGACGTCGTCGGTGAACAGCATGAGCGCGGGCTGCCCCTGCTTGAAGATGGCCTGCTGGTAGGCCTTGGCGGCCGGGTTGTCGTTGAGCGCCAGCTGTAGCTCGGCTCCCTCGGGCTCATCGGGTGAGATGACGGTCAGCCAACGAAAAGGCCCATTGCTGAAGTCGGCCTTCACAGCAAAGCCCAGCACGTCGGTGTAGAAGCGCAGTGCGTTGTCCTGGTTGTCCACATAGACGCTGGTCAGCTTGATCTTCATCGATTTCCTCCTTTTTGCATTCGGTGCCCCGCGATCAGGGCATGGTACCGGCAGGCTTCAATCCGGCTTCGCCAGGACCTGCTCCAGCTTGGTGAGGAATTGCTGCCACCCGGCCCTGGCGCCGCCATAGGCCTGCTTCTGGCTCGGATGGAAACCCGACTGCTCGACGCGCAGATGGGTCCCCGTGCTGGTGGGCGTGAGCGTGAACGTCACCACGCTCTTCAGATTGTAGGCGGCATCCTCATGCGAAAAATCCCAGCTGTAGGACAGCGTCCTGCCTTGCTCGATGGCCAGCACCTCGCAATCGAGCACGCCGCCCCAGTCGCCGCGAAGATTGAAGCTGTGGCCGACGACAGGCTTGAAATCGTTCTTCATGAGCCATTCCTCCATCAGATGCGGCTGCGTCAACGCGCGCCAGATCTTCTCCGCCGGCCAGGATATTTCACGTTCGACGACGACGGTGCGCAGCTCGGGATTGCTCACTGGTCCATCCTTTTCAGCAGGTTCTCGAGATCATCGAAGCGGCTCTCCCAGAATCCTGTCATTTGAACTGTCCAGTTGGTCAGCGGACCAAGTGCCTCGGGCTGCGCGCTGTAGTGGGTCTGGCGTCCGGCGTGGCGGTCACGCACCAGGCCGGCCAGCTTCAGGACGCCGAGATGCTTCGACACCGCCGGTTGCGAGACCCCGGACTGCGCCGTCAGCGCCCCCACGGTCTGCTCACCTTGGCGGCACAAGCGCTCGAAGATGGCCCGCCGGGTCGGGTCGGCAAGCGTTCTGAACAAAGTATCGTGGGCGTCCGGCATCGGGATCAATAACCTGCGAGCTATTGATTGACGTATAACCGCCGGGATATGGATGAGTCAAGTGCGCTGGCGGAATGGATCGAGATTAAAGCGCAGACGCGACCTGCCGCAGGCGCACGCCTGCAGGATTACGATCGGATCGTTTGGATCTTTCAAAGAGTTGACCGGCACCGTCGCAGCAGCGACGGCGCCCAGGCGCTTAGTTCGTCGCCGGAGCGCGCTTCTTTTTCTTGCCGGACTTCTTGTCCGCCGCCGCCGGCGCGGTGTCGTCATAGCCGGCATAGACAGTGTAATCCCGGGCGGAGGGTTCGGGCACGACGACGTTGGGATCGGTGAACACGAACTGGGTGGCGGTCGAGGGATCGCTGACCTGGATCTGATAGGGGTGGATCTGCGAATAAAGTACGTCGGGGCCGTGCATGACGGCAATGCGGATCGGCATGGTGATGGTGCCGGGGGCGAACAGCGGTCCCGGCACGATCTTGCCGGCAACCCCAACCTTCATCGTCAACTGGCCGTTGGCACGGCTGCAATCGCGGCTCACATCGCTGATCGAGGCCTGGTAGATGATCTTGGCCGGATCCTTGTTCGGATCGACGATGGAGCCGTCAGGCGCCGTCTGCGCGGCGGCAGCGGCCTCGGCATCCTGTGTTGCATCAGCCTTTTTCTTTTTCGGCTGCGGCGCGCCCTTGGCGTAGGTATTGAAGTATGCGGTGCCGTCACGCACCGTCACTTTCGGGCAGTAGGCCTGCAACTGGCTGGCGAGAACCTTGGGATCCTGAGGCGGTATTGGCGCATTCGGGTCGGTCTTCTTGCCGAAACCGAGATTGAGGATGCCATTGTCGCTCGATTGGCAACCGGCGGCGGCAAGCATAAAGCCGGTTAGCGCCAGACCCGCGACAAAGCGACGGTTGAACTTATGAAACGCCATGAAACTGCACTTCCCTCTCGCAAAGTTGGTGACGTATAGCAACGCCACGGCAAAAATGCGACTGAGGCGGCTCGGAAAATTAACCAATTGCCGTGGATGAAACCGGCGGCAGCAATGGACCTTTGACGATGCGCTATGTGAGTACCCGCGGGGATGCGCCCGTGCTTGGATTTGCCGATGCGGTGCTGGCGGGGCTGGCCCGCGACGGCGGGCTTTATGTGCCGCAGACATGGCCGCAGTTTTCGGCAGCCGAGATCCGCGCCATGCGCGGCCTGCCCTATGCGGACCTCGCCATCCGCGTGCTGACGCCCTTCCTCGGCGGCGAGATCGCCGCACCCGTCTTCGAGCGCCTGGTGCGAGAAGCCTATGCCACCTTCCGCCACCGGGCCGTCTGCCCGCTGGTGCAGACCGGCGCCAACACGTTCATCCTCGAGCTCTTCCACGGTCCGACGCTGGCCTTCAAGGACGTTGCCATGCAGCTGCTTGCCCGGCTGATGGACCATGTACTGACTGAGCGTGGCCAGCGCGCCACCATCGTCGGCGCGACCTCGGGTGACACTGGCGGCGCCGCCATCGATGCCTTCGCCGGCCGCGACCGAACTGACATTTTCGTGATGTTCCCGCATGGCCGCGTCTCGCCGGTGCAGCAGCGGCAGATGACGACATCGACTGCCGCCAACGTCCAGGCGCTGGCGATCGAAGGCAATTTCGACGATTGCCAGGGCCTGCTGAAGGATATGTTCAACGATCATCGTTTTCGTGATCGCGTGTCGCTGTCGGGCGTCAATTCGATCAACTGGGCCCGCATCATGGCCCAGATCGTCTATTATTTTTCCTCGGCGCTTTCGCTCGGCGCGCCGGACAGGCCGGTCTCCTTTACCGTGCCTACCGGCAATTTCGGCGATATTTTCGCCGGTTACGCCGCCAAGAAGATGGGCCTGCCGATCGAGCGGCTGATCGTCGCCACCAACGACAACGACATATTGGCGCGCACTTTCGCGACCCGTGAATACCGCACCAAGGGTGTGTTTGCGACGACGTCGCCATCGATGGACATCCAGGTATCGTCGAACTTCGAGCGACTGCTGTTCGAGGCCTGCGACCGTAACGCAGAGACGGTGCGGCGTTACATGGCCGGCCTCAAACAATCCGGCGCCTTCACCATCGAAACCGCGGAAATCGACCGGATGCGGTCCGAATTCGACGCCGGACGCGCTGTTATGGACGAAGTTGCAGCCACCATTCGCTCGACGCTCGAATCCAGCAATTATCTGCTCGATCCGCACACGGCCGCGGCCGTGCATGTCGCCGCCGGCAAGGCTGACGGTGCAGTGCCGATGGTGGTGCTGGGCACGGCGCACCCGGCCAAGTTCCCGGCCGCGGTCGAAGCCGCCTGCGGCGTGTCGCCGGCCCTGCCCGCATGGCTGGGGTCCTTGATGTCAGCCGACGAAAAGTACACGGTACTTCCATCCGACCTGAAAATGGTGGAAGATTACGTGAGCCGCCACTCAAGGGCAGCGCGTTAGGGAGTACTTGCCATATGGGTGTTGAGGTAAGCCGTCTGTCGAACGGCCTGACAGTCGCCACCGAAACCCTTCCAAGCCTCGAATCCGTTGCCCTTGGCGCCTGGGTCAAGTCCGGCGCCCGCAATGAGCGTGACGACGAGCACGGAATGGCCCATCTGCTCGAGCATATGGCCTTCAAGGGTACGAAAAGGCGGACGGCCTTCGAGATCGCCTCGGAAATCGAGGATGTCGGCGGCGAGATCAATGCCGCCACATCAGTCGAGACGACGTCCTATTACGCCAGGGTGCTGTCCGACGATGTGCCGCTGGCGGTGGATATCCTTGCCGATATCCTGCAGGAGTCCGAATTCGACCCAGAGGAACTGGAGCGCGAGCAGCATGTGATCCTGCAGGAGATCGGCGCCGCGCACGACACACCCGACGACATCGTCTTCGACCGTTTCACCGAGACCGCCTTCCGCCACCAGACGATCGGCCGCTCGATCCTCGGCACGCCGGAAACCGTCAAATCCTTCACCTCCAAACAGCTGCATGATTTCATCGAGCGCCAATATGGCGCCGAGAAGATGGTGATCGTCGCGGCCGGCGACATCAAGCATGACAATTTCGTGCGCGAGGTCGAAAAACAGCTCGGCGGTTTCCGCAGCAAGTCCGACAGCACGATGCCCCAATATGCGCAGTATGTCGGCGGCGATTTCCGCGAGGATCGCGACCTGATGGACGCGCAGATCGTGCTCGGCTTCGAAGGCCGAGCCTATCATGTGCGCGATTTCTACGCTTCGCAGGTGCTGTCGATGATCCTCGGCGGCGGCATGTCGTCCCGGCTGTTCCAGGAGGTCCGCGAAAAGCGTGGCCTGTGCTATTCGGTCTATGCCTTCCACTGGGGTTTTTCCGATACCGGCATCTTCGGCGTTCATGCCGCGACCGGGCAGAGCGACATTGCCGAACTGGTGCCGGTCATTATCGACGAGCTGCAGAAGGCCGGCGAGAATATCCTTCAGGAAGAGCTCGACCGCGCCCGCGCGCAATATCGCGCCGGCCTGATCATGTCGGCTGAAAGCCCGGCCAGCCGCGCCTCGCAGATCGCCAGGCAGCTGCTTCTGTTCGGTCGGCCGATCGCCAAGGAGGAATTGATGGAACGGCTGTCGGCGCTGACCGTCGAGCGGCTGACCGACCTTTCGTCCCGGCTGTTTTCGACCAAGCCGACGCTGACTGCGGTTGGACCGGTGGGTACGCTCGCGCCCTATGAGGCGATTCTCGATTCGCTTGCGGGCACGCACACCACGGCCCGCAAGCTCGCCGTCTAAGCCTTCAAGCGCCGGTGTTCGCGCTCCCTTTCTTTCGCCGTGACCTGCCGGCACTGAAAGGCGACCGGGTCATGCTGCGCGTGCCCTACACCAACGACTATCGCGAATGGTCGGCGGTGCGCGGCGAAAGCCGTGCCTTCCTCGAACCGTGGGAGCCGCGCTGGACGCCCGATGAACTCGACCGCACCGCCTGGCGGCTGCGCATCGGCCGCTACCGCGAAGACTATGCGCAGGGAACCGCCATCGCCTTCTTCATCTTCGAGAAGGCGAGCGGCAAGCTTGCAGGCGGCATTACGCTCGGCAATATCCGCCACGGCGTCTCGCAAAGCGGCCATGTCGGCTACTGGATCGGGGAGCGGTTCGGCGGCCGCGGCCTGATGACCGACGCGGTCAAGGTGGTCTGCCGCTTCGCCTTCGATACGCTGAGGTTGCACCGGATCGAAGCTGCCTGTATTCCCGACAATGTCCGGTCGATCCGCGTGCTTGAAAAAGCCGGATTCCGGCGCGAAGGACTTCTGCGATCCTACCTCAGGATCAACGGCATCTGGCAGGACCACTACCTCTACGCCCGGATCGCGGACGATCCGCCGGGCGCTGGAACGAAGGACTGATTTTTGACGAATTTCCTGCGAAACGGGTCGCTGTTGGCCTTTGTTCTGGCGGTTGTCGTCACGCTTTGCGCGGCGCTCCCGGCCTTCGCCGTCGAACCGATCAAGATTGCCCGCGACGATGTCGCGCTCGACCTGTCGCGCGCCGTCCAGATCTACGTCAATCAGGGCGAAAACTTCCAGGTGTCGACCGCGCCCGGTCCCGACGGCATCGTGCGGCGCATCGAGGTCGAGGCCAATGACGCGCGCTCGAGCGGCGACTGGGCGGTATTCGCGCTCGCCAACACCACCGACCAGCAGCTCGACCGGCTGATCGTGGCGCCGCATTTCCGGCTGGTGAATTCCGGCATCTTCTGGCCCGATCTCGGCGCCACCCGCATCGCCGCGATCACCCCCAGCGAGGGCTTCGCGCTCGACCGCCAGTCAAGCTCCGACGCCGACGTGTTCCGGGTGACGCTGAACCCGGGAACGGTGATCACCTTCATCGCCGAACTCGCCTCGCCGAAGCTGCCGCAGGTCTATCTATGGGAGCCGGAAGCCTACAAGGACTCGGTCAATTCCTATACGCTGTTCCGCGGCATCGTCATCGGCATCGCCGGGCTGCTGGCGCTCTTCCTGACCATCCTTTTCGTCGTCAAGGGAACCTCGATGTTTCCGGCGACAGCCGCACTTGCGTGGGCGGTACTTGCCTATATCTGCGTCGATTTCGGCTTTCTAAACAAGATCATAGAGATATCGCCCGGGAACGAGCAGATGTGGCGGGCGGGAACGGAGGTGGCGCTTGCGGCGACCTTCGTGGTGTTCCTGTTCGCCTATCTCAACCTCAACCGGTGGCACGGCCATTTCAGCTATGGCGCGCTGGTCTGGATCCTCGGCCTGGTGCTGATTGCGGGTGTGGCCATCATCGATCCGGCCGTCGCCGCCGGTATTGCCCGGCTGTCCTTCGCCGCCACCGCGCTGACCGGGCTTGGCCTCATCATCCTGCTCGGTCTTCGTGGTTATGATCGTGCGATCATGCTGGTGCCAAGTTGGGTGATGGTGCTGCTATGGCTATGCGGGTCGTGGATGGCGATCACCGGCATGCTCGACAACGACATCGCCCAGCCGGCATTGGGCGGCGGGCTGATCCTGATCATCCTTTTGATCGGCTTCACCGTCATGCAGCATGCCTTTGCCGGCGGCGCGCTGCATCAGGGCCTGTTCTCCGATCTCGAGCGCCAGGCGCTGGCCGTCGCCGGCTCCGGCGACACGGTGTGGGACTGGGACGTGCTGCGCGACCGCGTCGTCACCAAGCCCGACGTCAGCATCCAGCTTGGCCTCGCTCCCAACAGCCTGGGGGGTGCGGCCCGCAACTGGCTGCCGGTGCTGCATGCCGACGACCGCGACACGTTCCGCACCACGCTCGACGTGGTGCTCGAACATCGGCGCGGCCGGGTCTCGCAGAATTTCCGCCTGCGCGGCGCCGACGGGCACTACCACTGGTTCTTGCTTCGGGCGCGGCCGGTGATCGGCTCGGATGGCGAAGTGATTCGCTGCGTCGGCACCATGGTCGACGTCACCGAGCAGAAAAAGTCCGAGGAAAGGCTGCTGCACGATGCCGTTCACGACAATCTGACCGGCCTGCCCAACCGCGAACTTCTGATGAACCGGCTGGAAGCCATCATCTCGATCGCGCGCACCGAAGAGAAGGTGCGCCCCACCGTCTTCGTCATCGACATCGACCGTTTCAAGCAGGTCAATGACGGGCTTGGCATCTCGGCCGGCGACACCATCCTGCTCACCATTGCGCGCCGCTTGCACCGGCTGTTGAAACCGAAGGATTCGCTGTCGCGCTTTGCCGGTGACCAGTTCGCCCTGATGCTGCTCTCCGAACAGGAACCCTCCCGCATCGCGGCGGTGGCAGACGCCATCAAGCACGCGATCAACAACCCGATCACCTTCGCCAAGCGCGAGATCGTGCTGACCGCCTCGATCGGCCTGATCACCTGGACCTCGGCGCAGACTTCGGCAGAAGACATGGTCAAGGACGCCGAGCTTGCCATGCACCAGGCCAAGCGCTTCGGCGGCGACAGGATCGAGCCGTTCCGGCCGGCCTTCCGCACCGTCGGCACCGACCGGCTGCAATTCGAATCCGATCTGCGCCGCGCCATCGAGCGGCGCGAATTCACCCTTGCCTACCAGCCGATCGTGCGGCTGGAGGACGGCAGCATTGCCGGCTTCGAAGCGCTGCTGCGTTGGGACCATCCGCGCCGCGGCATGATCCCGCCCGGCGATTTCATTCCGGTCGCCGAAAGCTGTGGCCTGATCGTGCAGCTTGGGCTGTTTGCCATGCAGCAGGCGGCCGAAGACCTCGCCGGCTGGCAAAAGCAGATCGGCGACACCCCGCTGTCGGTGTCGGTCAATCTGTCCAGCCGCCAGCTGATCCGCCGCG
The DNA here is from genome assembly GCF_040324035.1 of Mesorhizobium sp. M0016. Taxonomy (NCBI): domain Bacteria; kingdom Pseudomonadati; phylum Pseudomonadota; class Alphaproteobacteria; order Hyphomicrobiales; family Phyllobacteriaceae; genus Mesorhizobium; species Mesorhizobium sp. M0016. Next base: position 82,986 of record NZ_JAMYVM010000019.1, read on the forward strand.
ACCTGGTCAGCGATGTCCGCTCGGTCATCGCCCGCGCCAATCTGAAGCCGCGCTGCTTCCGGCTCGAACTTACCGAATCGCTCGTCATGGACAATCCAGAGCAGACCTCGCATGTGCTGACCAAACTCAAGCAGCTCGGCATCGGCCTGTCGCTGGACGATTTCGGCACCGGCTATTCCTCGCTCGCCTATCTGACCCGCTTCCCCTTCGACACCATCAAGATCGACAAGAGCTTCGTCGACGACGCGACGCCGAAGCGGGCGGTGCTGCTCAAATCCATGGTCAACATGGCGCATGAACTCGGCCTGTCGGTGGTGGCCGAGGGCATTTCCGACGAAAGCGATGCGCTGGAATTGCGCCAGATGGGCTGCGAATATGTGCAAAGCTTCATGTTCGGCGCGCCGATGCCAGGCGACCAGGTGCTGAAGGCGTTGAAAGAGCAGTACCCGATGACGCAGGCGTGATGGGTGAGGCATGCGTCGTGCAGGCGCGTGGTTACATTGGAATGAACCGCGAAAATTAGCTGAAGCGACCGCGCCTTCGTCATCCTAGGGCGAAGCAAGGAGCGCAGCGACGCAGCGCAGACCCTAGGATGACGAAAGTGGCGGGCGGCTTCGGCTAGTCGCGAAGGTTCGGCGGAACGTCGGCGAGGCGAGGCCTCAGGCGTGCCCCGCGGCCAGGCTCAAATGCGCCAGATCAATCCCGATCGATGCCAGGATGCGGTCGTATTTGCGCTCGATGTCGGCGTCGAACAGAAGCTCCGGCGTGGCCGGACAGGTCAGCCAGCCATTCTCGGCGATCTCGGTTTCCAGCTGGCCGGCGCCCCAGCCGGAATAGCCGAGCGCCATCAACGCGCGCCGCGGGCCGCGGCCGGACGAGATGGCGCGCAATATGTCGACCGTCGCGGTCAGGCAGATATCGTCGGAGACGGTGAGCGAGGATTCCACCCGGTAGTCGCCCGAGTGAAGGACGAAGCCGCGGCTGCGGTCCACCGGGCCGCCATTGCGCACCACGAAGTCGCGAGCCTGCGCCGGCAGCCTGATCGCCTCCTGCTCGTTCATGATGCCGAGCTGCACCAGAAGATCGGGAAACAGCATCTGCTGCGTCTGGTTGATGATCAGGCCCATGGCGCCTTCATCGCTGTGCGCACAGATGTAGATGACCGAGCGCGTGAAGCGATCGTCCTTCATGCCGGGCATGGCAATCAGAAACTGGTCGTCAAGAAAGCCGCGTCCACCGGCCGTCTTTTTGTGGCGCAACAAGTCCATGGACGGGAGCGTAACGCGTTTCCGGGACGCCGAAAAGATGCGCCGCGTGGGATTCGGCCAAAGCCCAATGGTTGGAACAACTGAATCTTGAGTGCGAACTTCGCTCGGCCGATTGCTTGAACCCAACTGTTCCTTGCCCGAAGGTCACGCAAATATGATACGCAGAGCGCCATGAAAACATTGCGCGGCCATGAACTGACGATCAAATCAACGCCATGCAAAGATTGAAAATCCTGCTGCTCGGCGCCGCCATTGGATGCGGAGCAGCTATTCCCGCCGCCGCGTCCTCTTCCGACTGGTACAACAGCGAAGGCGGCAGGGTGCGGCTGGTGACATCAGGCAAGGCCGACGAGGCCGGTCGCATACAGGGCGTGCTCGACATCGCGCTCAAGCCCGGCTGGAAAACTTATTGGCGCGATCCGGGCGACGCCGGCGTGCCGCCGCAGATCGACGTTTCGGCCAGCACCAACATCACCGATGCTGCGTTTTCCTTCCCGCCGCCGCAGCGCCATGACGACGGCTACGGCAAATGGGCCGGCTACAACCATCCGGTCTCGCTGCCGGTGACATTCACTTTGTCGTCGCCTGGGGATGCGGCCGTCATCGATGCCGACATCTTTCTTGGCATCTGCGAGACGATCTGTATTCCGGTGCAGACGCGGCTGAGCGTCGATCCCGCCGCCGATCCCGACAATGCCGAGGATGCGGCGCTGGTGAAGGCTGCACTCGCCACCTTGCCCGCGCCTGCCAAGCCCGATTTCGGGATCAAGGTGCTGCCGGGCGACCATGAGACGCTGATCGTCGAGGCGACTTTTCCCGGAGATCCGGAGGCGGCGGATTTATTCGTCGCCGGGGGACGCGATTATATGTTCGGGGCGCCTGCACGCAGCGAAAAGGACGGCCGGCTGGTGTTTACCATTCCGATCCTCGACCGGCCGTCGACGACACCGACCGATGGCGGGTTGTATTACACCCTGACAAGTGCCGAAGGCGCGGTCGAGGGCGTTCTGCCGTTCCCCTGATACCGAACCCGATCAGGGCTTTCCCTTGATCCAGGCCTTGTCGGCGGTTGCGGGAGATGCCCGATTTCGCTATCGCAAGAAACCTTCCCTGCTTTTCACACGAGGACCATCATGACGATTGCCGTTGGCGACAAACTGCCCGATGCGACCTTCAAGGAAATGACCGCCGACGGCGCCAAGGTGATCACCTCGGCCGAGATTTTCGCGGGCAAGAAGGTCGTGCTGTTCGGCGTCCCAGGCGCCTTCACGCCGACCTGCAGCAACAACCACCTGCCGGGCTATCTTGAGAACCACGATGCCATCCTGGCCCGCGGCGTCGACACCATCGCCGTCGTGTCGGTCAACGACGTCCATGTCATGGGTGCCTGGGCCAATTTCACCGGCGGTCAAGGCAAGATCCTCTATCTCGCCGACGGCAATGGCGACTTCGCCAAGTCGATCGGCCTCGACTCCGACTATTCCAGCGGCGGCATGGGATTGCGCTCGAAGCGCTTCTCGATGATCGTCGACAACGGCAAGGTCACCGCGCTCAACGTCGAGACCAAGCCAGGAGTCGACACGTCGGGTGCCGCTCACATTCTGAGCCAGCTCTAAACCGCGGCGGCCGCCTCGGCTCATGAGCGCCATGGCCTGACGACGACGCGCTTCCAGCCGGATTGCCTGCTTTGGGGGACATCGACGATGTTTGACATCATCTGGCGCAGCGTTGCGATCGGCATCGGCGCCACGGTGCTGATGGATCTTTGGGCGCTGTTCCTGCATCTGGCGCTCAGCCAGCCGCGGCCGAACTGGGGGCCGCCCGGCCGCTGGGTCTGGCACCTTAGGGAAGGCAAGGTTTTCCACGACGATATCGCCCAAGCCGCATCCTATGCGCATGAGCAGGCGCTGGGCTGGGCTTTCCACTATGTCACCGGCATCGTCTACGGCTTCATCCTGGTGGCGCTGGTGGGCACGGCATGGCTGGACGCGCCGACCTTCCTGCCGGCCTTCATCCTCGGCATGGTCACCATCGGCGCCGGCTGGTTCCTGCTGGCGCCCGGCATGGGCGCCGGTTGGGCCGCCTCAAAGCGCCCCAACGCGATGCAGATCCGCGCCTTCAACGTGATCTCGCACACGGTGTTCGCGCTCGGCCTCTACGGCACGGCCCTGCTGATCCGCTGAGGACAGGTTCTATTCGCGCGGCTTCATCGCGGCTACGGTATCGATGATCTCCTGACATCCGCTTTAGCGCGGCGCCAGACTAGCTATCGGCCGCCATCCGTGGACGACGCGGCGCGTGCCGACATCATAGGCGAAGTAATTACCACCGCCGGCCGGCTGATCCGCCTCGCGGCTGATTGCGCGGCCGCTGAGCGAGAGCAGCAAGAGCGTTCCGACGCCGCCATGGCCGACGAAGGCAATGTCGCCGCCGTCGGCAGCACCCAGCACCGTTTCGACCTCGCTGACAATGCGTTGCTGGGCGTCGATGGCCCGTTCCCAGCCGCGGATGCTTTTGTGCGGGTCGGCGAAGAACTGGTCGGCGACCACCTCGAACTCCGGCGGCGGCAGGAAGCCGGTTGCCGACCGATCGTTCTCATGCATGCGCTCCCTCACCTCGACCGCGAGGCCGAGGTGTTTGCCAAGGATCTCGGCGGTTTCGATCGCCTTGCGCTCGGCCGACGAGACGACACGGCGAATCGACCCGACCCATGGCTGATCGAGCATGGCTGATGCTGTCGCTCGTCCGATCTCGGACAGCCCCCAGTGCGGCACGGGAACGTTGGCATCGATCTGAACCTGGGGATGGGTGATGTAGTATACGATCGGCATGAGTGAGGTCTCCTGCCGATAGCTTGAGCTCAATAGCTCTGGGTCGAGCGCCGTGCCCGCGGCGCCGGCTGCTTCTCGGATGCCGCCGGCTTCAGCGCCACTTTCGGCGCCGCAGGTTTGGCTGAGCCCCTCTTGAACGGCGCCATGCCTTCCCTTGCGAGTTCGTCGGCGCGTTCGTTCTCGGTGTGGCCGGCATGGCCCTTGACCCAGTTCCAGGTCACCTTGTGGCGCCGATTGGCCTCATCCAGCGCCTGCCACAGTTCACCGTTCTTGACCGGCTTCTTGTCAGCGGTCTTCCAGCCGTTTTTCTTCCAGCCGTGGATCCATTTGGAGATACCGTCCATGACATATTTGCTGTCGGTGTGAAGCTCGACGGCGCACGGCTCCTTCAGCGCATTCAGCGCCGAGATGGCGGCCAGCAGCTCCATACGGTTATTGGTCGTCTCGGCCTCGCCGCCCGACAATTCCCTGGTCTTGCCGTTGAAGCGCAGGATGGCGCCCCAGCCGCCGGGACCGGGATTGCCCGAGCAGGCACCGTCGGTGAAGATTTCAACCTGCTTGGTCATGTCAGTCCGTATTCAGAAGGCGACTTGATCGCGCGGTGGAAGCGCATGCGGCGGATATATTCGGTCGGATCGCGCTTCATGACCAGCCCGCCCTCGGGAATCGTCAGCCAGTCATAGAGCCGGGTAAGCATGAAGCGCAGCGCCGAACCGCGCGAAAGCATCGGCAGCGCTGCTTTCTCGCCATCGCTCAAAGGCCGCACGCTCTGATAGCCGGCCAGCAGCGCCGTGCCTTTGGTCAGGTTGAAGGAGAAATCCTTCTCGAAACACCAAGCATTGAGGCAGGTGGCGACGTCATAGGCGTAGAGGTCGTTGCAGGCGAAATAGAAGTCGATGAGGCCGGACAGTCTTTCGCCGAGGAAGAAGACATTGTCGGGAAACAGATCGGCATGGATGATGCCTGCCGGCAGGCCTTGCGGCCAATGGCGTCCGAAGTCGGCGAAATCAGCGTCGACCTCGGCCGCCAGTCCCGGCTCGACCTCGTCGGCGCGGTCGCGCGAGGCGTTCCACAATTTGCGCCAGCCCTCGATGGCCAGTGCGTTGTCACGCGTCATCGCAAAATCCTGCCCGGCCAAATGCAGTGCGGCGAGGGACTTGCCGACCTCCGCGCAATGCGCCGCTGTCGGCCGCCGCAGCGACAGGCCTTCGAGGAAGGTGATGATGACCGCGGGCCGGCCGGCCAGCGTGCCGATGACGGTGCCGTCATGCGCGGTCACCGGCAGCGGACAGGAAATGCCTTTACGGGCGAGATGGCCCATCAGGCCGAGGAAGAACGGCAGGTCGGCCTTGTCGACGCGCTTCTCGTAGAGCGTCAGTATGTAAGAGCCGCTTGAGGTGTGCAGCAGGAAATTCGAATTCTCCGTGCCTTCGGCGATACCCTTGTAGGACAAGAGTTCGCCGACTGGATATGCCCTCAGGAACGCGCCGAGTTCGCCCTCATTGACGTCGGTGTAGACCGCCATGGGCTGTTCACGCGGCTCCGTTGACGAAGGCCATGTCGGCCCGCGTCAGTTCGACATCGCGCAGAACCCGCATGACTGGAAAATCCTCCGTTTCGGTGGCCGTGATCGCCAGGTCGATGTTCACCTCGAAGCGCTGGCGGAAGGCGTCGATGATCTCGTCGACGATGATCTCCGGCGCCGACGCGCCGGCAGACAGGCCGAGCGTCGAGATATTTGTGATGTCATTCCACGGAATTTCGGCGGCGCGCTGTACGAGAAGCGACATGGTGGCGCCGGCGCGCTCCGCCACTTCGACAAGACGGCGCGAATTGGAGGAATTGGGCGCACCGACGATCAGATAGAGATCGGCGCCGGCGGCGGTTTCCTTGACCGCTTCCTGGCGGTTGGTGGTGGCGTAGCAGATCGATTCGGCGGCCGGTGCATGCAGTTGCGGGAAGCGCTCCTGCAGCACCCGCAATATGCCGGCAGTGTCTTCGACCGACAACGTTGTCTGGCTTACGAAGCCGAGCGCTTCCGGGTCGGCGGGGGCAAAGGTCCCAGCGTCGGCTTCGGTCTCGATCAGCGTGACGGCGCCTTCAGCCAGTTGGCCCATGGTGCCGATCACTTCGGGATGGCCGGCATGGCCGATCAGAAGCACATGGCGGCCGAGCCGCTGATGGCGCATCGCCTGCTTGTGCACCTTGGACACCAGCGGGCAGGTGGCGTCGAGATAGAAGAGCTCGCGTGCCTTGGCGTCGGCCGGCACCGATTTCGGCACGCCGTGGGCCGAGAAGACAACCGGCGACTTGCGGTGCTCGGCCGGGATTTCCGAGAGTTCCTCGATGAAAACCGCGCCAAGGCTTTGCAGGCCCTCGACGACATAGCGGTTGTGCACGATCTCGTGGCGGACATAGACCGGCGCGCCGTATTTCTTCAACGCCAGCACGACGATCTGGATCGCGCGGTCGACACCGGCGCAAAAGCCGCGCGGCTGGCAGAGCCGGATCGTCAGCGGTGGTTTTGTGGCAGTCTGCAGCATGATTCCAGATCGGTTGATCGTATCGTGACGCGAAATGAGGTGTGCACCCCTGCCCTGTCAAGGGCAGTTGAGATCAGGTTGAATGGTCGGCCTGATCTAACTCTTTGTTGGAGCATGATCTTGTCCGAAAACCGGTTCCCACTTTTCGGGATGATGCTCTGGATCATTCAGTCTTTGCCGGACGGCGCAGCCTGACGATCAGAACCGCGGCAAGAGCCGCCGCCAGGCCATACCAGGTGAAGGCATATTGCAGATGAGAGTTCGGCAGGTCGATGATGGTCACGCCGCCGACCGGCAGCCCGCCCGGGTTCGGCGTCTTGTCGGCGTCGATGAAGATCGGCACCAGCACGGCACCGGCCGGCAGGCCGGCACTCGCCGCCATGACGTCACGATCCTTCCAGTAGAAGATGTTCTTGGCCACGTCATTGTCGGGCAGCATCATCGACGGCTTGCCCGGCAGCGGGTTGCGCGCCAGGCCGGTGACCGTGACCTTGCCGGTCACCTGCCCTTGCGGCCGCTTGGCGGCATCCTTGACATCATAGGGAACGAAGCCGCGGTTGATCAGGACATAGCGGCCATCGTCGAGGGCCAGCGGGGTGTAGACGTTGAAGCCGGCGTCGCCGTCCCAGGTGGCGTAGAAATGCCGCTCGCCGGAGTGCAGGAACGTCCCGCTGACGGTGACCGGCGTGTAGTCGACATCACCGGTTGCGGCGAATTCCTTCTCGACGTCCGCCAGCGGCTGCGGCGCTGAATGGGTGCGCTGGTCGATGGTCTGCAGAAGGGCTTCCTTCCAGTACAGGCGCTGCACCTGCCATGTGCCAAGCCCGAGCAGGATGACGAACACCACCAGGCCGAGGCCGAGCAGCAATGCCGTCTTCGGCCGCAAGCGGCCGGCGGGCTTGGTCAGAGCCTCGTTCATTGCCCCTGGTCCAGGCGGCCTTCGGCCGCCTTGTTGGCGTATTGAAGCGTCAGCAGCACCCCCTTGATCAACCTCAGCGCCGTCAGGCACAGTCCCACGGCCAGCGGTATCCAGATGATGAAATGCAGCCAGAGCGGCGGGCTCAGCGTCACCTCCACCCACAGCGCCAGCCCCACGACGATGAAGCCGATGATCAGGATGACGAACACCGCCGGGCCGTCGCCGGCATCGGCGTAGGAATAGTCGAGGCCGCAATTGTTGCAGCGCTTGCCGACGGTGAGGAAGCCGGAAAACAGCCGTCCTTCGCCGCAGCGCGGGCAGCGTCCGTGCAGGCCGGCCGAGATCGGCTCAATGGGTGGCCAGATCGCCCTATCTTCACTCATGGATAGTCATGCTTTACGGCTCGATTTCGATCAGCGTTCCATCCGGCACCATAGTCCAGATTTCGTCCATGTCGCAGTCGGTAACCCCAATGCAGCCATCGGTCCAGTCGACCAATTGAAGCAGCCAGCCCGACCAGCCGAATCCGTTGGCCATTGATGGGGCGCCGAAAAGAAGAAAGGCGACCGCGTTGCCGCGACCGCCCTTCTGATTTGTCCGTTCGGTGAAAGCCGTCAGTGGCCTTCGATCACCGCGCCGACCGATCCCCAGACGTAGATCGATGCGAACAGGAACAGCCAGACCACGTCGACGAAGTGCCAGTACCAGGCAGCCGCCTCGAAGCCGAAATGCTGCTTGGGCGTGAAGTCGCCTTTCCAGGCGCGGATCAGGCAGACCAGCAGGAAGATGGTGCCGATGATGACGTGGAAGCCATGGAAGCCGGTCGCCATGAAGAAGGTGGCGCCGTAGATGGAATCCTTGAAGCCGAACGGAGCGTGCATGTACTCGTAGGCCTGCACCATGGTGAACAGCATGCCGAGGCCGACGGTCAGCACCAGGCCGTTGATCAGGCCCTTGCGGTCGCCATGGATGAGCGAATGGTGCGCCCATGTCACCGTGGTGCCCGACAGAAGCAGGATGATGGTGTTGTAGAGCGGCAGATGGAACGGATCGAGGACTTCGAGACCCTTCGGCGGCCAGACGCCGCCAGTGAAAGCGGTGCGGGCGTAATTCTGCACTTCGCTCGGAAACAGGCTGGCATCGAAATAGGCCCAGAACCAGGCAACGAAGAACATCACTTCCGAAGCGATGAACATGATCATGCCGTAGCGCAGATGCAGCGACACGACGCGCGTGTGGTGGCCCTCATGCGCTTCCTTGATGGTGTCCGACCACCAGGCAAACATCGTGTAGAGGACGATGACGAGGCCGATGAAGAACAGCCATGGATTGGCGATGTTGTGGCCGAAAATTGGAAAATCGCCGTTCTTGAGATACTGCATCAGGGCGACGCCGCCGACTGCAGTCACCAGCGCGCCGATCGACCCCAGGAAGGGCCACGGGCTCGGGTTGACGAGATGGTAGTCGTGTTGTGGTTTTGCGTGCGCGTCTGCCATATCAACCCCCGAGATTTGCTTCGGTATCTGAAACTTTGCTGCTGCTGTCCGGCGTCGATGACGCCACCGGCTTGTTCTTTTGGACCGGGAACATGGTGTAGGACAGGGTGATCGTCTTCAAGTCCTTCAGTTCCGGCACGTTGACGATATCGGGATCCACATAGAACACGACCGGCATGTCCAGCGTCTCGCCGGGCTTCAGCGTCGTGTCGGTGAAGCAGAAACACTCGACCTTGTTGAAGTAGGGGCCCGCCAGTTCCGGCTGCACGTTGAAGGTGGCGCGGCCGGTAACGGCGCGGTCGAACTTGTTGGTGGCGCTGTAATGCGCCTGCGTGGTCTCGCCGATCTTGATGGTGACCGAGCGGGCGACCGGCTGGAACTGCCAGGGAATGCCGTTGGTGTTGGCGTCGAAGCGCACGGTGATGTCGCGGTCGAGGATGCGGCCGGCATATTGCTTTTCGGCGCGCTGCGTCGTGCCGCCATAGCCGGTGGCCTGGCAGAACATCTTGTAGAGCGGCACCGCGGCGTAGGCCATCCCGATCATGCCGCCGAAAAAGGCGACGCAGACGGCGGCGACGACGCGGTTGGTGTTCTTCTTCCTGGGATCGGTCACGGTCTGGCGGGTCATCATCGGCCTCATCCGGTATGGCCGAATTTCACGATGGTCGCGACGTAGAAGATGACGACCAGAATCGCCAGCGCGACGCCGATCGCCGCCGAACGGTTGCGCCGCGCCTTCTTCTGGCTTTCGGTCAGCGTGACCAGTTCAAGCTTCTTGTCGATCATGGTCATGCTCCACCGATGGCCAAAGCGCGACCGACGACACAGTCGGCAAGATAGATGGCGAAGATGGCGAAGAGGTAGAGCACCGAATAGGCGAACAGAGCCTTGGCCGGCTTCATGACGCCGTCGCTATCGGTCATGCACAGCACTTTCCAGGCATACCAGACGAAGCCGGCGCCGAGAGCCACTGATGCGACGCCATAGAAGGCGGTAGTGAAACCGAGCACCCAGGGCAGCACGCCGATCGGCGCCAGGATCAGGGCGTAGGCAAAGATCTGGCGGCGGGTCGAGGCCTGGCCGGCAACGTTCGGCATCATCGGGATGCCGGCCTTGGCGTAGTCGTCGGACTTGAACAGCGCCAGCGCCCAGAAGTGCGGCGGCGTCCACAGGAAGATGATCAGGAACAGGACGAGGCTTTCCAGGCTCACCGTTCCGGTCACCGCGGCCCAGCCGATGACCGGCGGGATGGCGCCGGCGGCGCCGCCGATGACGATGTTCTGCGGCGTCGAGCGCTTCAGCCACATCGTGTAGACGACGGCGTAGAAGAAGATGGTGAAGGCAAGCAGCGCCGCCGACAGCCAGTTGACCAGCACGCCCAGCGTCATCACCGACAGCACCGAAAGCACAAGGCCGAAGCTCAGGGCTTCGCCGGGCAGGATGCGGCCGGACGGTACCGGGCGGCCGGCGGTCCGGCTCATCACCGCATCGATGTCGGCGTCGTACCACATGTTGAGCGCACCCGAGGCGCCGGCGCCGATGGCAATGGCCAGGATGGCGATCACCGCCAGCAGCGGGTTGATGGTCACGGGCGCAGCGACCATGCCGACAAAGGCCGTGAACACCACCAGCGACATGACGCGCGGCTTCAGCAGGGCGAAGAAATCGCCCGACGTGGCTTCCGACATGCGAAAGCCCGCTTCGTCAATCATTGGGTCGTCGACAAGGGCCATGCGTACATAAGTCCAATCATTCCGTTGGCCGAAAACCGCCGGCGGGCCGGCGGTTTCGTATTCGGGCTGCCTTACTTGATCTTCGGCAGCTGTTCCCACTGGTGGAAAGGCGGCGGCGAAGGCAGCTGCCATTCGAGCGTCGTTGCACCCTCGCCCCACGGGTTGGCGCCGGCGACGCGCTTCTTCTGGAAGGCCTCGAACACGCCATAGAGGAAGATCACCACGCCGACGGCCGATATATAGGAGCCGTAGGACGACACCATGTTCCAGCCGGCGAACGCGTCGGGATAGTCGATGGTGCGGCGCGGCATGCCGGCCAGGCCGAGGAAATGCTGCGGGAAGAAGATCAAATTGACGCCGACGAAGGTGACCCAGAAGTGGGTGTTGGCGATCACCGGCGAGTACATGTAGCCGGTCATCTTGGGGAACCAGTAGTACCAGCCGGCGAAGATGGCGAAGACCGCACCCAGCGACAGCACATAGTGGAAGTGGGCAATGACGAAATAGGTGTCATGCAGCGAGCGGTCGAGGCCGGCATTGGCGAGCTGGACGCCGGTGACGCCGCCGACCGTGAACAGGAAGATGAAGCCCAGCGCCCACAGCATCGGCGTCTTGAACGAGATCGAGCCGCCCCACATCGTCGCGATCCAGGAGAAGATCTTCACGCCTGTCGGTACGGCGATGACCATGGTGGCGAAGACGAAGTAGCGCTGCGTGTCGAGCGACAGGCCGGTCGTGTACATGTGGTGCGCCCAGACGATGAAGCCGACGGCGCCGATCGCGACCATGGCGTAGGCCATGCCGAGATAGCCGAACACCGGCTTCTTCGAGAAGGTCGAGACGATGTGGCTGATGATGCCGAAGCCCGGCAGGATCAGGATGTACACTTCGGGGTGACCAAAGAACCAGAACAGATGCTGGAACAGGATCGGATCGCCGCCGCCATCCGGGGCGAAGAAGGTGGTGCCGAAATTGCGGTCGGTAAGCAGCATGGTGATGCCACCGGCCAGAACCGGAAGCGACAAGAGCAGCAGGAAGGCGGTGATCAGAACCGACCAGGCAAATAGCGGCATCTTGTGCAGCGTCATGCCCGGCGCGCGCATGTTGAAAATGGTGGTGATGAAGTTGATGGCGCCGAGGATCGAGGACGCGCCGGCAATGTGGATCGACAGGATCGCCAGATCCATGGCCGGCCCGGGCTGGCCGGAGGTCGACAGCGGCGGATAGAGCGTCCAGCCGCCGCCAACGCCATAGGCGCCGGGCGCGCTCGGCATGAAAGCCGAAGCGATGAGCAGCAGGAAGGCCGGCGGCAGCAGCCAGAACGAGATGTTGTTCATGCGCGGGAAGGCCATGTCAGGCGCGCCGATCATGATCGGCACCATCCAGTTGGCGAAGCCGCCGATCAGCGCCGGCATGACCATGAAGAAGATCATGATCAGCGCGTGCGCGGTGCCGAAGGCGTTGTACATGCTCTTGCCGCCGTCGATGGCGGCATCGCCGTTCATGCCATAGACCATCTGCGCCAGACCGGTGAAGATCTGGATGCCCGGCTCCTGCAGCTCCATGCGGATGACGACCGAAAGCGCGCCGCCGACGATGCCCGCGAAGATCGCGAAGATCAGGTAGAGCGTGCCGATGTCCTTGTGGTTGGTGGAGTACACCCACCGGACCCAGCCATGATAGGGCTTGTGGTCGTGGTCGTCGTGAGCTGCAGCTTCTGCCATGGTCGGCTCCGTTCCCTAATTCTTGCTAACCCGCGGCATCAATTGCCGGCGGCCGCTACCTTGTTGGTACCGTCGACCTCGGCCATCAGCGCCTTGTTGGCGCCGGGGAGGTCGGTCTTGGCTGCTGCCAGCCAGGTCTTGTACTGCGCATCGGATACGACGCGGACGGCGATCGGCATGAAGGCATGGTCCTTGCCGCAGAGCTGCGAGCACTGGCCGTAATAGATGCCTTCCTTTTCCGCCTTGAACCACGTCTCGTTGGTGCGGCCGGGAACCGCGTCCATCTTGATGCCGAAGGCCGGAACGGCAAAGGAATGGATCACGTCGGCTGCGGTAACCAGGACGCGCGTCATGGTGTTGACCGGCACGACCAGCTCGTTGTCGACCGCCAGCAGGCGCGGATAGACCTTGCGGTCTTCCTTGCCGATCGCGGCGCGGTCGGCGTCCTGCAGGATGGCCGAGTTGAAGGAGAGCGTGTTCTCGGTCTGGTACTCATAGTCCCAGTTCCACTGATTGCCCGTTACCTTGACGGTCAGCTTGGCCTCTTCCGGCGGCGTGTACTGCGCCGTCAGCAACTGGAACGAGGGAATGGCGATGAACAGCAGGACGACGACCGGCCCGACTGTCCAGATGATCTCGATCAGCGTGTTGTGGCTGGTCTTGGACGGAACCGGGTTTTTGCTGGCGCGGAACCTGAAGATGCACCAGGCGAGAAGCGCCAGAACCAAAGCAGTGATCGGGACGACGAACCACATCGTGTAGTTCCCGAACCACTCGATCTGCCGCATCATGTCTGTCGCCGGCGGCTGAAAAGTCATCTCCCACGGCTGCGGCTGGGCCGCATGGGCGGAGGCACCGGCGAAAAATGCGGCGGCGGCGCCTGCCGTTGCCATCAATTTGGCGCTTGCTGGGAATTTTCTCATCGCCCTCTTCATCTCCCGGTTCCTCGCGATCGCGACGCAAGAATATCGAACAATGCCGGGATGGGAATCCCGGACAGTCCCAAGGGTGGTTCAAACCATACTCTATTTCCCTCCGCAAGAAAGGAGCGGGCGAAACCGTGCGGCATTTTTGCGCGCAAGTGCTGCCGCGCTGTTTCGACGGCCTCGTGGCCCGCGCGGGTCGTCGACAGACAGGCTATGCGGGCTTGTGTCAGGAATGCGCCCGACGGTCGCAATTCGGGCGAATTTGCTAGGGAAAAGCGCATTATTGCGCCTGCCGGGGCTGACCGGCGGTCGCCCTATCCTTTACTTGGCCTTGGCGCGGCTTAAAGTGCCGTGATTCGCAATGGAGCCGTCATGACCTCTTGGCTTTCGAGAAACGCCTGGCATTCGAAGAGCGCCTGGCATTCGAAAAGCGCTTGGCTTTCGAGAAGCGGGGCGAAGGTCGTTTTTCTCGCCGCCCTGATCGGTATCGGCTCGTCCGCAAGCGGCGTCGCCAATGCAGCGCAGCCCAGCGGCACGGTCAAGTCAACGCATGGCGCGTGGTCGATCATCTGCGACACGCCGGCCGGCGCCACCTCGGAACAATGCGTGATGATGCAGAACGTCGTTGCCGAGGATCGCCCGGAAATGGGACTGTCCGTCGTCGTCCTGCGCACCGCCGACAACAAGGCCGAGATCCTGCGCGTGCTGGCCCCGCTCGGCGTTCTGCTGCCCAATGGCCTGGGCCTCAATGTCGACGGCAAGGATATTGGCCGCGCCTATTTCGTGCGCTGCTTCCAAGACGGCTGCTATGCCGAGGTCATTCTCGAAAAGCCGCTGCTCGATACGCTGAAGACCGGGACGTCGGCCACCTTCATCGTCTTCCAGACGCCGGAAGAAGGCATCGGCATCCCCGTCGACCTCAAGGGCTTCGCCGACGGTTTTGCCGCCCTGCCCTGAGCTTGATGCTTGCGAAACCGTCTTTCCTCACAATTCCCACGGGTTTGATCTTTGGCTGTGGGGGTCATCATGCGTGCTTGTTCTTTGCTTTTGTCGACCGGTCTAATCCTGACCGGCGCCGTTTCCGTCGCCTTTGCCGAGGATTCCGAAATCATCACGGCGCCCGATCCGGCCGTCATTTTCGAGCTTGCGAAAGGCTATGGCTCGGCCAAGATGGACAAGGACGACGGGGCGATCCGATGGTCTCGGGCCGGCTTCAGGGCATGAAATATGTCATCTACTTCTATGGCTGCGAAAACCATGAGAAGTGCAAGTCGATCCAGTTCTCCTCGGGCTATACCGACCCCTTCACGGCCGACCAGGCCAATGAATGGAACAAGAAATATCGCTGGGTGAAGGCCTTTTCGGGTGACGGGTCGAACTTCAAGATGGATGTCATGTTCAGGGGCGGGGCTACCCGCTTCTACCTGCTGCGGATCGTCATTGCGGATTGTGCAGGCGCGTCTTCGCGCCTACATCGTGGCAACACCATTCCTCCTGTGAGCGGACCTGCCATGAACAGCCTGACCGGCCAATTCGACATTTCAGATGATCGCATCAAGCGGATCGTCGCCGACACACTGAACGGCGCCGACGACGGCGAACTGTTCCTCGAATACAGCGAGAGCGAAGCGCTGATGTTCGACAATGGCAGGCTGAAGACCGCCAATTTCAACACCGACCAGGGTTTTGGCCTGCGCGCCGTGGCCGGCGAGGCCAGCGGCTACGCTCATTCCAGCGATCTTTCGGAGGCGTCGCTGCTGCGCGCCGCCGACGCCGTCTCGACAGTCAGGGGCGGCTATTCCGGCACGCTTGCCGCGGCACCCGCGCGCACCAACCGCCATCTCTATGGCGAGGAGAACCCGATCCCCTCGCCCTCCTTCGAGGTCAAGGCCAAGCTGTTGCAGGAAATCGACGCATGGCTGCGCGCCGAGGACCCGCGCGTGCGCCAGGTGACGGCCTCGCTCGCGGCGTCCTGGCAGCATGTCGAGATCGTGCGCGCCGACGGCCAGATCGTGCGCGACATCCGCCCGCTGGTCCGCATCAACGTTTCCGTCGTCGTCGGCGACGGCGACCGCCAGGAAAGCGGCTCCTATGGCATGGGCGGGCGCAAGGCGTTCGGCGAGTTCCTGGTCGAGGACGCCTGGAAGCATGCGGCCAGGGAGGCGCTCAGGCAGGCGCTGGTCAATCTCGAAGCCATTCCCGCGCCGGCCGGAACGTTCGACATCGTTTTGTCCAGCGGCTGGCCAGGCGTGATGCTGCACGAAGCCGTCGGCCATGGGCTGGAGGGCGACTTCAACCGCAAGAAGACCTCCGCCTTTGCCGGCCTGCTCGGCCAGCAGGTCGCCGCCAAGGGCGTTACCGTGGTCGATGACGGCACCATGCCGGAGCGGCGGGGTTCGCTGACCGTCGACGATGAAGGCACGCCTTCGGCCCGCAATGTGCTGATCGAGGACGGCAAGCTTGTCGGCTACATGCAGGACCGCCAGAACGCCCGGCTGATGGGCATGAAAGCCACGGGAAACGGCCGGCGCGAAGGCTATGCGCACCAGCCGATGCCGCGCATGACCAACACCTATATGACGGCGGGCGACATGGAGCCGGACGAGATCATCGCCTCGGTCAAGAACGGCATCTATGCCGTATCCTTCGGCGGCGGCCAGGTCGACATCACCTCAGGCAAGTTCGTGTTCGGCTGCACCGAGGCCTACATGATCGAAAACGGCAAGGTGACGCAGCCGATCAAGGGCGCCATGCTGATCGGCAACGGACCGGACGCCATGCACCGTGTGTCGATGATCGGCAACGACATGAAACTCGACACCGGCATCGGCATGTGCGGCAAGGCCGGACAAGGCGTGCCGGTCGGCGTCGGCCAGCCGCATCTCAGGATGAACCAGATGACGGTCGGCGGCACCAGGGTTTGAGCGAGGAGACGTCGGCGGGCTTGAATAGTTCCCCTCACAGGGATATCTTACCTTTGTCTTACACAAGGGTAATACCGCAATGGGTGCAATAGAAAAGCTTATAACGACCGTCTCGACCAAGGGACAAGTCATCCTGCCCAGCGCTATCCGCAAACGGAGGGACTGGGGCGCGGGCACGCGCCTGCAGGTCGAAGACACACCGGACGGTGTACTTTTGAGACCGGCGCCTGCCTTTGCCCCGACACGACCAGAAGATGTCTTTGGTGTCCTGCCGCACAGTGGCAGACCGAAGACCTTGGAGGAGATGGACGCGGCCGTCCTTGCTGAAGCACGGCGGCGCCATGCTCGCGATTGATACCAACGTTGTCGTCAGGTATCTGACGAACGACGATCCCGAGCAGTCCCCGCGAGCCCGGCGGCTGATCGACGGTCAGCCCGTTTTCGTCGCCGTCACGGTGATCCTGGAGGCTGAGTGGGTGCTGCGCAGCGGCTATGGTTATGATCAGGCCTCGATCGTCAATGCACTGCGGGTGTTCGGCGGGCTTCCCACTGTCGAGATAGAGGATGCTGCGATGGTCTCTTCCGCGGTCGATCTAGCCGAGACGGGAATGGATTTCGCCGATGCGCTCCATCTGGGCAAGTCCTCGCACTGCTCAGCATTTGTGTCCTTCGACCGTAAGTTCATCAAGGCCGCACAAGCGGCCGGGTACGAAAGCGTTCGCGAAGGCTAGTTTGCCAGCCGGCTACGTCTTGCGGGGGGCGGCAAACTCAAGCACGGCCTTGTGAAAATCGGCGGATTAACGTCGCCGTTTCGGCTTCTCCAGCAGCGCCACGGCCTCGACATGCGGCGACCACAGGAACTGGTCGATGGGCGTGACGCTCTTCAAGATGTAGCCGCCGTCAATCAGGATGCGCAGGTCTCGTGCCAGCGTCACCGGATTGCAGGAGACGGCGGCGACGAACGGCACATCCGAGCGGGCGATCTGCTTCGACTGGTCCTCGGCGCCGGCGCGCGGCGGGTCGAAGACGACGCCATCGAAAGCATTCAGCTCCTTGAACGTCAGCGGCCGCCGGAACAGGTCGCGGCGTTCGCCGGTTACCCGCTTCAGGCCGGTGGCGAAGCGCGATCCGCGGTCGAGCGCCGAAAGGGCTGCCGCGTCGCCTTCGACCGCGTGGACTTCGGATTTGGCCGCCAGCCGAAGCGCAAAGCTGCCGCAGCCGGCGAAAAGATCCGCGACTTTCCTGGCACGCTTCAGATGTCCGCCAACGAGATCGGCCATCGTCTGTTCGGCGGCTTGCGTTGCCTGCAGGAAGGCGCCAGGCGGTATGGCGACAGCGACGGTGCCGAACATGACCACCGGCTTTTTCGGCTCGATGACAATCTCGTCGTCGATCGAAAGCCGGGCAAAGCCATTGGCCATGATGAAGTTGGAGGCGACCCGGCGCTGGTTCTCGCCCAGCTTGCCCGACTCATAGACAGCGACGTCAAGCCCCGAGCCCGTCACAGTGACCGCCATCCGGAACGATTTGGTGGTGGCGCAAACCAGGTCGGCGACCGACCTCAAGCGATCGAGCGCGGCAACGATCTCCGGCAGCGAGATCGGACATTCCTCGATGGGGATGATTTCCGGCGACAGATGGCGATGGAAGCCAAGCAGCATGCCTGTGTCGGCGCGCCTGGCGGCAAGCACGACGCGGCGGCGTGTGTGTGGCGCACACGGCACCAGGGCGCCGATGTCGCCGGCAATGCCTTTCAAGGCATGCACGACCTTGTCGCGTTTCCATTGCTGGTAAGCGTCGGCTTGCAGATGCTGGACGGCGCAGCCGCCACATTCGGTGAAATGCCGGCAGGCCGGATCGATACGCAGCGGCGACGTCTCCAATACCGCCATCAGCATGGCGCGATCCCTCTCGCGCGCGGCGGTGACGGTCTCGCCGGGCAGGGTGAAGGGAATGAACAGCTCGCCGGTTTCCGTCTCGGCGACGCCGTCGCCCTGCGAACCCAGTCTCTTGATGGTGAAGCCCGTGCTCATCGGTCCTTGGTCCCGGCATCCTTGGTCCCGGCATCCTTGATCCCGGCAAGCAGGAATTCGCGGTTGCCGTCCCCGCCTTCGATCGGCGACATGTGCAAGCCCAATGTACGCCAGCCAGGGACGCCTTCGAGCCATTCCTGCAGCAAGCCGGCCACACGGGCGGCGTCATAAGGGTCTTTCAAAAGACCGCCCTTGCCGATCGCCTCGCGGCCGGCCTCGAATTGCGGCTTGACCAGAAACACCGCACGAGCGCCGTCCCGTGCCAATGCCAACGCCGGTGGCATCGCCAGTTTCAACGAGATGAAGCTGACGTCGGAGACGATGAAATCGGGGATACGGCCGCCGAGATCGGCAGCCGCGAGCTCGCGAGCGTTGAGGCCCTCGATCACGGTGACGCGCGGGTCGGACGAGACACCGGGATGCATCTGGCCGTGGCCGACATCGATGGCAGTGACATGGGCCGCGCCGCGTTCGAGCAGCACCTGGGTGAAGCCGCCTGTCGAGGCGCCGATATCGAGGGCTTCACTGCCCGCGGGATCGAGACTGAAATGGTCGAGCCCGGCGATCAGCTTCAGCGCCGCGCGTGAGACATAACCCTGCGCCGGGTCGTCGATGACGATGAGACAGTGCGGCAGAACCGTCCGGCCGGGCTTGCGGGCGACCACGCCGTCGACCGTCACGGTGCCGCGCTCGACCGCGTCGCGGGCGCGCGAGCGGCTCGCAAACAGGCCGCGCTGGACGAGCAATTCGTCGAGCCGCTGGCGTGTGCTGGCTGGCAGAGGGGAGTTCATCGGCCTTCATGGCGAAAGCCGGCCGCGAAGGCAAGGACATTGGCATAGGAGGACGTCGAGACCCGGGCCGCAAGCCAGTCCGCCCGGTTGAATAGCGCAGCCAGTCCGGCAAGATGTAGAGGCTCAGGCAATGCGGAGGAAGACGAATGCTGACGGGAACCTGCCATTGCGGCGCCGCCCACTGGACCCTGGAAGGCGATCCCGGCCCGATCACGGCCTGCAATTGCACGCTTTGCCGCCGCTATGGCACACTCTGGGCCTATGACTTTGTCGACGAGCGTATCCGGCTTGTGGGGCCTGTGCAGTCCTACACCCGCGCTGGCAAGGAGACGCCGTCGCTGGAAATCCTGTTTTGCCCGACATGTGCCTGTGTGCTTGCCTGGCGCGGTTTGCGCCGCAGCGACAGCGGCCGCACGCGGATCGCCGTCAATGTCAGGCTGGCACCGCCGGAGGCGGTCGCCGACCTGCCGATCGACCATTTCGACGGGCTGGACACTTATGACGACCTGCCGCGCGATGGGCGCTGCGTGCGCGATATGTGGTTTTAGAAGATCGTGCGTGAGACCTGCCGTTCAACGGCCGGCATCAGGCCGTCGCTTCCGTCATCTGAAGCCTGCTTGCGCGGGCGCTCGACAGCAACGACTGGTGCGTCCGGCACGACGACAAGCTGCGGAACCTGCTTGTAGGAAAAAGCGCCCCTGATATCGCCCATCTTGCGGGCGACGATGCCTGCCACCGCCTGTTCGAGCTTGCGGTCATAGCGCGTCTCGGCCATGGCCGGCGCGGCGATGACGGCCAAAAGGGCCGCGCCGCACAGAAGCGTTCGCATTGTTTTTAACTCCCTGCCTGGAGGCAGTTCTAGCAGGGCGGCGTTGAAAAACGGCCAAAAGAGACGGTGAGCGAAACGCCAAAGAGAAGCGTTAACAAAGTGTCAGGCTTGCACAGGCACCTGCTTCAGCTGCGTGAGGTTTGATTCAGGCGCGCTGCGCGCGCGCGGAATGGCCGAGCGCGACGAACACGGTGCGCACGATGCCGGCCGCGTCAAGCCCGGCATCGGCATACATTTTTTCCGGCTTGGCGTGGTCGGTGAACTCGTCCGGCAGCACAAGCGGCCGAACTTTCAGACCGCTTTCCAGCAAGCCTTCATGGGCGAGGAACTGCAGCACGTGGCTGGCGAAACCGCCGACAGCGCCCTCTTCCACCGTCACCAGCACTTCGTGCGAGCGGGCGAGACGGCGGATCAAATCCTCGTCCAGCGGCTTGGCGAAACGGGCGTCCGCAACCGTCGTCGAAAGCCCTGCCGCGCCGAGTTCCTCGGCCGCCAGCAGACAGTCCTGCAGTCTTGTGCCAAAGGACAGAAGCGCCACCTTGGTGCCTTCCCTGACGATGCGGCCCTTGCCAATTTCGAGCACCGAGCCGCGCTCCGGCATGTCGACGCCGACGCCATTGCCGCGCGGATAGCGGAAGGCGATCGGGCCTTCGTCATAATAGGCGGCGGTGCGCACCATGTGGCGAAGCTCCGCCTCGTCGGCGGCCGCCATCACCACGAAGCCCGGCAGCGTCGCCAGGAAGGTGGTGTCGAAGGCGCCGCAATGAGTGGCGCCGTCGGCGCCGACGAAACCGGCGCGGTCGATCGGGAAACGCACCGGCAGTTTCTGGATCGCCACATCATGGACGACCTGATCGTAGGCGCGCTGCAGGAAGGTCGAATAGATGGCGGCGAAGGGCTTGTAGCCCTCGCTGGCGAGGCCGGCGGCGAAGGTCACGGCATGTTGCTCGGCAATGCCGACATCGAAGGTCCGGGTCGGAAACGCTTCGCCGAACAAATCGAGGCCGGTGCCGTTCGGCATGGCGGCGGTGACGGCGACGATACGTTCGTCCAGGCGGGCTTCCTGGACCAGGCTTTCGGCAAACACCTTGGTGTAGGCCGGCGCATTGGCCGGGGCCTTGGTCTGCGCGCCGGTGATGACGTCGAACTTGTTCACGCCATGATATTTGTCGGCCGCAGCCTCGGCCGGCGCGTAGCCCTTGCCCTTCTGGGTCACGACATGGATCAGCACCGGACCGTCGGCATGGTCGCGGACGTTCTTCAGCACCGGGATCAGATGCTCGAGATTGTGGCCGTCGATCGGGCCGATATGGTAGAAGCCAAGCTCCTCGAACAGCGTGCCGCCGGTGACGTAGCCGCGCGCATGCTCGACCGCCCGCTTGATGGCGCGATCGGCACGCTTGCCGAGATAGGAGGTCAGTTTCTTGCCGAAGTCGCGCAGGCCAAGATAGGTCTTGCCAGAGGCAAGCCGCGCCAGATAGGCGCTCATGGCGCCGGTCGGCGGCGCGATCGACATGTCGTTGTCGTTGAGAATGACGATCAGGCGAGCATCGAGCGCGCCGGCATTGTTCATGGCTTCATAGGCCATGCCGGCAGACATGGCGCCGTCGCCAATGACGGCAATGACATTGTTGTGGCCGCCGGAGAGGTCGCGCGCCATGGCCATGCCGAGGCCAGCGGAAATGGAGGTCGAGGAGTGCGCGGCGCCGAACGGGTCGTATTCGCTCTCGGCGCGACGGGTGAAGCCAGACAGGCCGCCTTCTTGCCTGAGCGTTCGGATGCGGTCGCGGCGGCCGGTCAGGATCTTGTGTGGATAGGCCTGGTGGCCGACATCCCAGATCACGCGGTCTTCCGGCGTGTTGAAGACATAGTGCAGCGCCACCGTCAGTTCGACGACACCGAGGCCAGCGCCGAGATGCCCGCCCGTATGCGAGACGGCATCGATCAGCTCGGCGCGCAGCTCCGAGGCCAGCTGCGGCAGCTCGCTTTCGTCAAGCTTCTTCAGGTCGGCTGGAATGCGGACCTTGTCGAGAAGCGGCGTATGCAGCGTTGCGTTCACTGTTAAGGGCCTGCTCAGCTATGATGCGCGTCGATCATGGCGAAATATGCCTGCGTCGCCCGAATGTAAATGCGTGTCAGTGACGCGGGTGATGCTGACGTTAATTGTCCGGTAACGGAATGAACTCTTCCTCATCTCCAGGAACGATATCGAAGCGGCCCGTCTTCCATTCCTGCTTGGCCTGTTCGATGCGTTCCTTCGACGACGAGACGAAGTTCCACCAGATGTGGCGCGGAGAGCCGAGCGAAGCGCCGCCGAAGAGCATGAAATGGGCGCCGCGCTCGGACGACACGACGATCTCGTCGCCAGGCCGGAACACCAGCAGCCGTTCGGCCGGAAAACGGTCGCCCGAGATTGAGACATCGCCGTCCAGCGTGTAGATGGCGCGTTCCTCGGCGTCGGCGGGAATTTTGACGCTGGCGCCGGGCGCCAGCCTCAGATCGGCGTAGAGCGTCTCGGTGTCGGCTCTTACCGGCGAGCGCAGTCCCTGGAAATCGCCGATCACCACGCGGCCGGAAACACCTTCGGCGTCGATCTCGGGCAGAAGGAGCGCGGCCGTGTTCTCGAACACCGGCGCCACTTCCTCCTTGCCGTCGGGCAAGGCCAGCCATGTCTGCAGGCCGGAGACCGACATCGGCGCGCCGCGCAGTTCTTCGGGCGTGCGCTCGGAATGGACAATGCCGCGGCCGGCGGTCATCAAATTCACGTCGCCGGGCTGGATGACCATCTCGGTGCCGAGCGAATCGCGGTGCCTGATATTGCCGTCGAACAGATAGGTGACGGTGGAAAGCCCGATATGCGGGTGCGGGCGCACATCCATCGCCTGGCCGGCGCGCAAGATCGCCGGCCCCATGCGGTCGAAGAAGATGAAGGGACCGACCAGCCGCCGCTTTGCCGTGGGCAGAGCGCGACGAACCTGGAAGCCGCCAATGTCCTTGGCGTTTGGAATGACCATGAGCTCGATCTGGTCGCTGGCGAAGGCATCGCCAGGCTCAGGGTCCTTGCCGGGGAAGAAACTCATCTGGATGTCCTCAGGCGAAGCGGAGCGCCGATTTGGCTTTTGCCTTGGCCGCCACCTCTTCACGATTGCGCGGATGATGCGTGGTTTCCAGCGAATGCAGCAATTCATGCGCCGATTCGGCGATCGCCTCGACGGCACGGTCGAAGGCTGCCTGGTTGCGCTGCGAGGGGCGCGTCGTTCCGCTCAGTTTGCGCACGAATTGAAGGGCGGCGTCGCGGATCTCGTCATGGGTCGCCGGCGGCTCGAAATTGAACAGGGTCTTGATGTTTCTGCACATGCTTGAACTCCTATCTGCTTTATGCCCGCCCCATTCCACTACTCCGCGTCGAGCGGCTCCGTTCCCACCGGTTTGCCATCACGCGACAGCCTGATCTTCTCGACCTTGTCTTCGGCCGCCTTCAGCAGCCGGTCGCAATGGGCCTTCAGCGCCTCGCCGCGCTCATAGATCTTGATCGATTGGTCGAGCGGCACGTCGCCGCGTTCCAGATCATCGACGATCTTTTCCAGCGCGTCGAGTGCCTGCTCGAAGCTCATCGCCTTCACGTCTTCATTTGCTTCGCCAGCCATACTTTACCCCTTCATCAGCCGCCCGACATGGGCGGCGACCGAAAATGCCAGTCCCTGCAGATCGTAGCCGCCCTCAAGCAGGCTGACGAGCCGGTTGCCGCTGTGGCGCCCGGCGCGTTCCAGCAACTGGCCTGTCGCCCAGTCGAAATCGTCCTCGCTGAGGTTGATCTCGGCCAGCGGGTCGCGATGGTGAGCGTCGAAGCCTGCGGAAATGATGATCAGATCGGGCGCGAAATTGTCGAGCGCCGGCAGGACGCGCGACAGCAAGGCATCGCGAAACATGTCCGAGCCGGTCTGCGGCGCCAGCGGGGCGTTGACGATGTTGCCGGCGCCGGTTTCGCTCTTGGCGCCGGTGCCGGGATAGAGCGGCATCTGGTGCGTCGAACAATAGAGCACCGAGGGATCGTCCCAGAAGATGTCCTGCGTGCCGTTGCCGTGATGGACATCCCAATCGACGATAGCGACGCGCTCGGCGCCGTGTTTCTTTTGCGCATAACGCGCGGCAATCGCCGCGGTGTTGAACAGGCAAAAGCCCATCGCCGTGGTCTTTTCGGCGTGGTGGCCGGGCGGACGTGAGGCGACGAAGGCATTGGCGACGCGGCCCTCGAAGACGTCGTCGACAGCGGCGTTGGCGGCACCGATGGCGGTCACCACCGCCTGCCAGCTTTTCGGGCTGGCGCTGGTGTCGGCGTCGATCGAGGCAATGCCGCTTTCAGGGATCGCGGCGCGGACGCGGGCGACGAAATCCTCGGGGTGGGCGTAGAGGATTGTGGCCTCGTCGCCTTGCGGCGCCGTTACCCGATCGAGTGCGGTGAAGGCCTCGTCGTCGAGCACGCGCTCGATAGCGCGCAAGCGGTCCGGCCGCTCCGGATGACCGGGGGGCGTCAGATGTTCGAGGAAGATCGGATGGGTGTAGAGCCTGGTGACCATGACCCGATATAGGCGCGCCCGGCCGCTTTGACCATGGTTTGACGCCTCACCGCCCCGACGTTCAACAGGGATTACACCCCGGGCGCGGGCTGCGTCCAGCGCGAGCCGCCGAAGGAGGCCAGCGCCTTATCCCTGAGTTCCCTGAACTTGGACGACCCCTCGGCCAGCCGCTGGTCCCATTCGGCGTTCGGCACCTGGCCTTCGATGGTCTTGAAATAGACCTGCATCAGGCAGGCTATGGCGAAGGGTTCGATGAAGGCCGCCTTGAAGGCCCAGGCAAGGAGGATGGCGAGCACGAAGGCCCAGCCGCCGAGCTGCCCCGGAATGAACCACATGATGGCGGCGGCCGGCGCCAGCATCAAAAGGAAGATGACGAAGGACACACCCCACATGATGACCGCCAGCCAGACGGCGTTCTTGACCATGGTCTTGCCGTTCTGGGCATAGAGCACGACGCCTTGCCGGGCGGTTTCGAAGGGCGACGACGAGTTGATACGGATGTTGTAGCCGAGGATGATCTCGTCAACATAGGTCAGCGACAGGCGGATGACCGTATTGATGAAAGCGACCAGGCCGCCGAGGCCCGGAATGGGCAGGAAGGCGGCGATGCCGCCGATCAGGCCGGTGATGGCGCGGATGGCGCCCTTGACCAGCTGGTCGACCACGAAAAGGATGTTGGCCTCGGCGAAACGTTCCTTCACCACATCCTTGGCGTAGGCGATCTGGTCCTGGCCATTGGGAATCTCGCGGCCATCGATCAGATGGACCATGACGGCGATATGGCCGGCCTTGACGACATAGAGGATGTATTCGCGGATCCAGTACAGCGCGATCGAAACGACGCCGATGCCGACGATGCCGCCCCAGAGCGCAAAGGACAGCGGCCCGTCGGGATCGGTGGAGACATGGCCGACGCCATAGCCGACGGAGGCGCCGCTGCCGGTCGCCACGATATAGGCGAGCGTGATGCCGAAATAGATGATCATGCGAAGGGCAATGAAAGGCCATGTCCTGATCATGATGGACACCGACCTGCCGATTTCGAAATCCCACATGCGCCCGAATCTCCCCTCAGAGATGGACGGCGAGGATGAACCCGGGCCGGGAATTGTCAATCTCGGCAATGCCGGGGATCGGCTGGCGAGATTTCAGACCGGCTGCGAGTCCTGCTTTTTAAGCAAGCCTTCAAGCAACTGCTGGAAGGCCGCCACCACGGTCTTCGACGTGGCTTCGGGGTCGTTCGAATTGGCGATGCGCTGTGCCGCCTGGCTGCTGGCGCCGTTGATTAGTCTTGCGGCGGTTTCCGGGTCGACGCCGGGGACGACCACCCCCTCCTGCTGCAGCCTGGTCAGATGATCGGTCATTGAACCGACGCAGGCATTGGCATTCGGCCATTGCGCCGGATCGCCGAGCACAGCCGGACCGTCGCGAAACATGATGCGCTGGATTTCCGGCTCCAGCGCCATCTCGATATAGGTCGTGCATTCGTCGACGAAACGCTGCCAGCGGCTTGGCGCCCGCGACGCAATCTCATGGATGCGGACGGCCATCTCGCCATCGATTTCGGCGATGACGGCCTGCAGCAGGCCCTTCTTGTCGCCGAAATGATGATAGAGCGCACCGCGCGTCAGCCCGGCCGAGGCGGTGAAGTCGTCCATCGACGCGTCGGCATAGCCGATCGTGCCGAAAGCGTGGCGGGCCGCCGTGATCAGCTTGGCGCGCGTTTCGGCAATCATCTCCTTGCGGGGTCTGTGCATGGTTCTGGCCTTATTCACATACGCTTCGTATGCCAATTGACATACGCGGCGTATCGACTACCTATATTCATACGCATCGTATGTAATTGTCGAATTGGCCTTTGTCGAGGAACCAGCCATGCAAAACCCATACTCGGAAATCTTTCGTGCCCCTGGAGCCAAGGGGTTTGCCGCCGCGGGCTTCCTCGCGCGGCTGCCGATCGCCATGGCGCCGATCGGCATCGTGGCCATGCTCTCGCAGACGCGTGGCGAATACTGGCTGGCGGGAGCTGTCTCGGCGACGTTCGCGCTGAGCAACGCTTTCGTGGCGCCGCATATATCACGGCTGGTCGATCGCCTCGGCCAGACGCGGATCGTGATTCCGACCACCATCCTCACCGTGCTCGCCTTCGCGGTGCTGATTGCCGCAGCCAATCAGGACTGGCCGGTGTGGACGCTGTTTGTGTCGGCACTGGCGGCCGCCGCCATGCCCAGCATGCCGGCGATGGTGCGCGCGCGCTGGACCGAGATTTTTCGCGGCCGGCCGCAGATGAACACCGCATTCGCCTTCGAATCGGCGGCGGACGAACTCGTCTACATTGCAGGCGCATCGCTGTCGGTGGGCTTGAGTGCCGCTCTGTTCCCGGAAGCCGGTGTCCTGGTCAGCACGCTATTCCTCGCCCTTGGCTCGGCAGCCTTCATCCTGCAGCGTTCGACCGAACCACAAGTGCGGCCGGTGAATCATGTCTCGAGCGGCTCGGCAATCCGGCTCAGGCCGGTGCAGATCATCACCTTC
Organism: Mesorhizobium sp. M0016; assembly: GCF_040324035.1. Taxonomy (NCBI): domain Bacteria; kingdom Pseudomonadati; phylum Pseudomonadota; class Alphaproteobacteria; order Hyphomicrobiales; family Phyllobacteriaceae; genus Mesorhizobium; species Mesorhizobium sp. M0016. The sequence continues at coordinate 110,112 of NZ_JAMYVM010000019.1, forward strand.
GCCCTGATCTTCGTCGGCGCCACCTTCGCGACGACGGAAGTGAGCACGGTGGCGATCACCAAGGAACTCGGCCAGCCGGGCGCCGCCAGCCTCGTCATCGGCGTCTATGCGCTGGGATCGTTCGTGCTCGGCCTTATCGTCGGCGCGCTCAACCTGAAAGCGCCGCTGCAGCGCCAGTTGGCCCTCGCGGTCGCCCTCGTTGCGCTCGGCACATTGCTGCCGCTCACCGCCGACACGGTGCTGCTGCTGGCGCTGACCGTTTTCATCAGCGGCGTGGCGATCTCGCCAACCTTCATCACCGCCTTCGGCCTGATCGAACGCCACGTGCCGGAAACGATGCTGACCGAAGGCATCACCTGGGTGATGACAGGCATCGGCATCGGCATGGCGCTCGGTTCGTTTGCCGCCGGTGCGGTGGTGGATGAATTCGGCGCCCGCAACGGGTTCTGGGTCTCGGTGGCGGCCGGCGTCATCGCATTGGTGACGGTGTTGCTGGGCCAGCGCAGCCTGGCCACCCACACATGCGAGCTGGACGGATGCGACGCGGCCGCCGTTCCCGCGGAGTGAGGATATGGCCTGACGTTGGCTTTGGAGACGATCGCAAACGTTCGGAATTAGGTGAGGCCTCTGGTGTCGTCATCCACGCGCGAGCGGGAGCGAAGCGGCCGCGCAGACCCGAGGACCCATTCCGTTACCTTGACCGAAGGGTGCAGCGGAGCAGACTTCTGCACCGTTGCAACGCGTCGAAGTCGCGGCATGGATCCTATGGTCTGCGCCGCGTCGCTTCGCTCCTTGCTTCGCCATAGGATGACGAACGCGTGGAGGCTTCAGCAAATCGCAGAAGCAGGCGACCTGCCCGCGCAATTTTTTCGGCAGCGTCGCTCTTGCGCGACGAACTAGATAATCTCAGTTTTCGCGATGTGAATCCCAAAGCCTTCAAGCCCGACATAGTGGCGCTCGCGCGAGGCGATCAGGTTGATCGAGGAAATGCCGAGATCCTTCAGGATCTGGGCGCCGAGGCCGATTTCTCGCCACTCGTTCTCACGGCGGCGGGCCTCTTCGTGGTCCTCACGGTCGGCACTCATCGGCCGGTTGCGCTCCTGATGGGCGACGCCGACCGAACCCTCCCGGAGATAGACGATGACGCCGCGCTTGCGTTCGCCCATCGCCTTCATAATGGCGTCGAGCCGGTGGCTGGTGCCGAACACGTCGGTCACCACATCCTCCGAATGCAGCCGCACCGGCACGTCCTCGCCGTCACGGATGTCGCCGAAAACGACCGCGACATGGTGCATGGAGTCCCAGGGCAGCGTGTAGGTGAAGACCTGTGCCTTGCCGCCGAGTGTGTCGATTTCGGAGCAGGCGACGCGTTCGACCAGCGTTTCCTTGCGCTGCCGGTAGGCGATGAGGTCGGCGACCGAGACCTGCTTGAGGCCGTGTTCCTCGGCAAAGCTCGCCACCTGCGGGCCGCGCTTGACGGTGCCGTCGTCATTGACCAACTCCGAGATCACGCCAACCGGCGGCAGGCCGGCAAGTTTGCACAAGTCAACCGCGGCTTCGGTATGGCCCGAACGCATCAGCACGCCGCCTTCCCTAGCGATCAGCGGGAAGATGTGGCCGGGGCGAACGAAATCCGAACCGCCGACATTGCCGTTGGCCAGGTTGCGCACGGTCAGCGTGCGGTCCTCGGCCGAAATGCCGGTGGTGGTGCCATGCTTGAAATCGACGCTGACGGTAAAGGCCGTGGTGTGGGCGGAATCATTGTCGGCGACCATTGGCTGCAGATTGAGCCGCTTGGCCTCCTCGCGCGGCATCGGCGTGCAGACGATGCCGGAGGTGTGACGGATGATGAAGGCCATTTTCTCCGGGCTGCAATGCACGGCGGCAACGATCAGGTCGCCCTCGTTCTCACGCCCGTCATCGTCCATGACGACGACGATCTCGCCGCGCTCGAAGGCGCGGATGGCTTCGACGATTTTCTTCTGATCGTATGGCATTGGCTCGCTTCGCTCGCAGGGAATAGGGGTTGGGCAGTAGGAGTTAGGGAAGGAAGTACGGGCAGGCTTATTGCCTAATCCCTACTGCCTAATCCCCGGCCTGTCTGTCCCCGGTGCCGCAGATAATGGTCGGCGATGGCGCAGGCAACCATGGCTTCGCCGATCGGCACGGCGCGGATGCCGACGCAGGGGTCGTGGCGGCCCTTGGTCATGACGTCGACGTCGTTGCCGTCCTTGTCGATGGATTTTCGCGGCGTCAGGATCGACGAGGTCGGCTTGACGGCGAAGCGGGCGACGATCGCCTGGCCGGTCGAGATGCCGCCCAGAATGCCGCCGGCATTGTTGGACAGGAAGACCGGCTTGCCGTCATTGCCGATGCGCATCTCGTCGGCATTCTGTTCGCCGGTGATGCGCGCGGCTTCGAAACCGTTGCCGATCTCGACGCCCTTGACGGCGTTGATCGACATCAGGCCGGACGCGATGTCCTGGTCGAGCTTGGCATAGATCGGCGCGCCAAGGCCGGCTGGCACGCCGTCGGCGACGATCTCGATCACCGCGCCGACCGAGGAGCCGGATTTGCGGATGCCGTCGAGATATTGCGTGAAGACGGGAACGGACGCCGGATCGGGGGTAAAGAACGGGTTTTCGGCGTCACCGATGAAATTCCAGTTCCAGTTGGCGCGGTCGATGGATTTCTCGCCCATCGAGACCAGCGCGCCGCGCACCACCATTCCGGGCACCACCTTGCGCGCCAAGGCGCCGGCCGCCACGCGAGCGGCGGTCTCGCGGGCCGAAGAACGGCCGCCGCCGCGATGGTCGCGCAGGCCGTATTTGACGTCATAGGTGTAGTCGGCGTGGCCGGGACGGTACTGGCGGGCGATCTCGCCATAGTCCTTGGAGCGCTGGTCAACATTCTCGATCAGCATCGAGACGGGCGTGCCGGTGGTGATCATCGTCTCGCCGTCCTCGTCGAGGATGAAGCCGGATAGCACGTTCACCTCGTCCGGTTCGCGGCGCTGGGTCACAAAACGCGACTGGCCGGGACGGCGCTTGTCGAGTTCGGCCTGGATTTCGGCCCGTGTGAAGCGGATCCCGGGCGGGCAGCCGTCGACGACACAGCCGAGCGACGGGCCATGGCTTTCGCCCCAGGTGGTGACGCGGAACAGATGGCCGAACGTGTTGTGAGACATGAATTTTAGCCCTGCCCGGCAGCGGACCGGATCAAAGGTGCGTTCTATTGGCGTTTTCCACAGCGGTCAAACTGTGATCCGGCGGTTTTAGTTTTGACACATTCGGTTGGTTTCTGCTCTCTTCCATCCGGCCGTTGAAAGCTCGCCGCCATCCGTGCAGGCGCAATGACAAAGAGGACGACGATGCGTACCCTGATTGGCGCTGCTGCCGCCATGTTGCTGATTTCCACCGCCGCCTATGCCGGCCAGACCGAAGGCCTGATCAAGAAGGTCGACAAGGACGCGCTGACGCTGACGCTGGAGGACGGCAAGTCCTTCAAGCTCAACGCCGAGACCGATCTCGATTCGCTGAAGCCGGGCATGGATATCGTCATTGCCTATGACGTGACGAATGGCGAGAACGTCGTCACCGACATGGAACTGCCCGACACCGAGTAACACCGACGCCGAACAGGGTCTTGCCGCTCGGCGGAGCCCTGCCCGGATAAACGGGACGGTCGTCCTGTTTTTATCTGCTCGAACCTAAAGCCAATCCAGACGCCCGTCCTGCAGCCTGAGCACCCGGTCCTGCCGCACTTCCAGGTTTGCCGCTTCATGTTCGGAAACACCTTCGACCATCCGAAACAGAGTCCGCACGACGCCACCATGCGTGACGCAGACCGTCTGGCGGTCGAGCGCCTCGAACCACGGCTTCACCCGTTCGAGCAGCATCTGGTAGCTTTCGGCGCCCTCGCCCGGCGGCTGGAAATTCCATTTGTTGCGTCGTCGCGCCTTCGCCGAGCCCGGCATTCGCGCATCGAGTTCGGCATAGGTAAAGCCCTGCCAGTCGCCAAAGTGCACCTCGACCAGACGCGGGTCGGTGCGGTAGGCATCGGGATCGAGTTGCATCGCCAAGCGTAGCCGCTGCATCGTCTCGCGCGTCCGCTTCATCGGGCTGGCGACAAAGTCGAAATCCTCAGGGTTCTGGATCAGTTCGGCCAGTCGCCGTCCATTGCGGGTCGCCTGCTCGCGGCCGAGCGCGTTGAGATCGGTGTCGGCCTGGCCCTGCAGCCGCGACTCGGCATTCCACTGCGTCTGGCCATGGCGCACGATGTAGACGAGCGGAACCATCGGGTCTTCCGGAAATCAGGACAGGCAGGCGGAAACCGCGGCAGAACTATTCCTTGACGGTCGAAATATCCGGCGCGTCGACCGCCTTCATGCCGACGACGTGATAGCCGGAATCGACATGGTGCACCTCGCCGGTGACGCCACGCGACAGGTCCGACAGGAAATACACGGCGGAATCGCCGACTTCTTCCTGGGTGACGGTCTGCTTCAGCGGCGAATTGTATTCGTTCCACTTGAGGATGTAGCGGAAGTCGCCGATGCCCGAAGCAGCCAAGGTCTTGATCGGCCCGGCCGAGATGGCGTTGACGCGGATCTTCTTGCCGCCGAGGTCGACGGCGAGATAGCGCACGCTGGCTTCCAGCGCGGCCTTGGCGACACCCATGACGTTGTAATGCGGCATGACCTTTTCAGCGCCATAATAGGTCAGCGTCAGCAGCGAGCCGCCATCGGTCATCAGCGCTTCGGCGCGCTTGGCGATGGTGGTGAAGGAATAGACCGAAATGTCCATGGTGCGCAGGAAATTGTCGCGCGTCGTCTCGACATAGCGTCCGGTCAACTCGTCCTTGTCGGAAAAGGCGATGGCATGGACGAGGAAGTCTAGCTTGCCGTCCCAATGCCTGGCGACATTGGCAAACACGTCGTCGAGGCTCGCCGGATCAGTGACATCGCAATGACCGGCGACAAAGGCGCCCAATTCCGCAGCCAGCGGCTCGACGCGCTTCTTGAACGCCTCGCCCTGATAGGTCAGCGCGATCTCGGCGCCATGGTCGACGCAGGCCTTGGCGATGCCGTAGGCAATCGATCTGTTGTTGGCGACGCCCAGTATAAGCCCGCGCTTGCCGGCCATTAGGCCCTGTCCACCCGCCATGTCAGCGCTCTCCGAAAGGTTTTCTGCTTTGGAGTGCCTATCGCACACGCAGAAAGGCGCATCAAGCACAGACGGGGCGCGCGTTCAATTCAGACACTCGGCGTGACAACGAATGGGGGATAATAAGGTTGTTGTGAGATTCGAACGCCTCACTGCGGCCAGCGCGCCTTGACGGCCCAGGCCGGGCAGCCGAATCGGCTGGCCGGCACCGCATCGGCCCTATCCAGCCATTTTGCGCCAGGGAATGAGCATTCCCACCTGCTTGCGGTAGAGGCGGTACTGATCGCCAAACATCGCGACGAGATCGCGTTCCTCGAGGAAGATGCCGAGCAGGATGTAGCCGGTGCTGCCCGCCGCGAACAGAAGATGGCCCCATGTCATCGACGGCGTCGCCCAGAAGGCCAGGAGAAAGCCGACATAGAGCGGGTGCCGGACCCATTTGTAGAACAGCGGCGTCCTGAACACGGGCGGCGCCGGTTCGCTCTTGCGCAAAGCGGCGAGAACCTGGCGCAAGCCGAACAGTTCGAAATGGTTGATCAGAAAGGTGCTGGTCAACAATACCGCCCAGCCGAGCCAGAACACGCCATGGATGACGGCGACCCAGACCGGGTTCTCGACCGTCCAGACGAGACCGGGGATCGGCCGCCATTGCCAGTAGAGCAGCAGCAGGATGAGGCTGGCCAAAAGCACATAGGTGCTGCGTTCGGCCGCGTGCGGGACAATCTGTGTCCACCAGCGCTTGAAAACCGGCCGCGCCATGATGCTGTGCTGGGCGGCGAAAAGGCCGAGCAGCAGCGCATTGACGATGACGGCTTCGACCGGACTTCCAGCGACTCCGGAATCGATGGATTTCGGCACGACCATGTTGCCGACGAAACCGACCGCATAGAGAAACGAACCGAGAAAAATCAGGTATGCGGCAACGCCGTAGATAAGGGTGATTACGCCCGCCATGACTGCCCCTCCATGCAAGCATCAGGATTCGGTCGGTCGACCGAATTCAGTGTCAAAGACCATAAATTCTCTGACGAGTCAACTTGATCGGTCGCTCGACCGAGATAGAGTGGAGGGACGTCCAGCCCCGGACAGGAGAAGCTATGATCCGCCCAGATTGCACCGCTAACAGCGGCAGCCACGCCGCATGACGGACGCTGCCGAAGCCGTTACCCCGCCGCAGAACAAGCAAAAGCGCGACACGCGCGCCGAACTGATTTCGGCCGCCGAGTTATGCCTCCATCAAGGCGGTTATGCCGATCTGTCGACGCGCCGCGTTGCCGAGATCGCCGGCGTTCCGCTCAGCCAGATCCATTACCATTTCGGCTCCAAGGAACGGCTGTTCCTGGCCCTGCTGGACCATCTGAACGAGGGCCTGCTGAAGCGCCAGGCGGAGACCTTTGCGGCACCGATGCCGCTGTGGCAACGCTGGGAGCGCGCTTGCGATTTCCTCGACGATGATCTGGCGTCCGGCTATGTCCGGATCCTGCACGAGATGATCGCGGCAAGCCTGTCGAGCCCCGAGATCGCCAAGGCGGTGCGCCGCGACCTGCGCGGCTGGTTCGAACTGCTGGACGGACTGGCGCAAGAGGCGGAGCAGCGGTTCGGCGGCCTCGGGCCATTCTCCGCCGCCGAAGTAACCAGTCTGGTCAGCGCCGCCTTCCTCGGCAGCGAGACGATGATCCTGCTGGAGATCGAGGGCCCGCATGTCCCGGTGCGGCAGGCGCTGCGCCGCTTCGGCGAAACCATCCGGCGGATGGAGGAAGCGGCGCCCGGCAGCTAGCCAGCCAAGTCGAGCCGCATCAGCCTTTGCGGCTGCGCATCAGCGCTTCGAGTTCGCTGTCGCCGCCTTCCGGCAGCATGATGCGAACATGGGCGTAGAGATCGCCATGGCCGCCGGCCTTTTCCGGCAAGCCCCTGCCCTTCAGGCGCAGCACCTTATCGGAACTCGACCAGGCCGGAATGTTGACCGCCAGCCTGCCGGTCGGCGTGTCGACCGGCACCTTGGCGCCCAGCACCGCGTCGGCCAACGCTACCTCCAGATCGGCATGCAGGTCACGGCCTTCGATGCGGTAGCGCGGGTGCCTGCGGATACGGATCTTGACCAGCGCATCGCCCGGCTGTCCCGGCCCCTGCTCGCCCTGGCCCTTCAGCCGGATGGTCTGGCCATCCTCGACATAGACCGGCAGCTTGACCGCGATCTTGCGGCCGTCGGGGAACATCGCCGTCACCTTTTCGGCGGTCGCTATCTCCTCGATGGTGACGTCGAGCGTGACGTTGAGATCGGCGGCTGTCGCCTGCTGGCGGCGGTCGCCGGCGCCAGCGCCGCGCGCACCGGAAAAAGCGTCGCCAAAGATCTGGCTGAAGATGTCGCTGTTGCCGTCGAAAGGATCGCCGCCCGGGCGGCCCGAACGGAATTCGAAGCGCGAGCCGCCGGCGCCCTGCTGGCGGCGGAAGCCACCGAACGGATCGCCGCCACCGGCCGCGCCCTCGAAGCCCTGGAATTTCGGCTTGCCGTCGGCGTCGATCTCGCCGCGGTCGAAGGCCGCACGGTTCTTCTCGTCGCCGACGACCTCATAGGCCTGATTGGCGGCGGCAAAACGGTCCTTGGCCTTTGGATCATTCGGATTCTGGTCCGGATGATACTTCTTGGCGAGCTTGCGGTAGGCCGATTTTATGTCCTTGGCCGATGCGTTCTTGGCCACGCCCAGCACCTCATAGGGGTCGCGCATGCGTCCTGCCCTGGAAAATGAGTTAAATCCACGTTGGCCCTTATATGCGCTCCCATAGGAAGAAATTCCAGTGGCGCGCAGGCTTATCGAGGGTTGAAATTGCGGTGCCCGCAAACCTCGAAAATCAGAGCGGTTTGAAGTCCTGCATGTGCCAGCCGCCGGCCGCGGCGATGCACAATTGCCCCTTGAACAAAGCGACGCCGTCGAAGCTTTCGCGCGAGGCGGTAAAGCTGCGGCAGGCCTGGCCGTTGTCCTGCACTTCGGCGAGTTCAGTGATGGAGCCGCGCGAGCCGGTGTCGGCATTCGCCCAGGGCACGGCCTGGCCGCGAAGCTCCTCGATGTCGGCCGAAGACACCGCATTGCCGATCGTGGTCTGGTCGGAAGCGCTGTCGGCGTCCGTCGATGTCACCCTGGCCGGCGCGCTTGAGGTGACGATGGAACGATCGACCTCGGCCTTTTCCAGGCTGAAGCCGCCGGCGCCGCAGGCGGCAAGCGGCAGTGCGATAATCACGATCACGGCTTTCGAACTGGCCGAAGCGATAACGCTCCATTGCCCGCTGTCAAAAGCTTGCGCGATACGCGACAATCGGCAACCTCCTGAAGCTCGATACAATTTGAGAAAAACTATGAGTGACACTGAGTTAACAAGTAGTGACTTTACCGAAGCCGCCGAGCCGTTCCGGCTCTTTGCCGAGTGGCTGGAGGACGCCAAGAAAAGCGAAATCAACGACGCCAACGGCGTAGCACTTGCAACCGTCGATGCCGACGGCATGCCGGATGTGCGGATGGTGCTGCTCAAGGGTTTCGATGAAAGCGGCTTTGTCTTCTACACGAATTTCGAGAGCGCCAAGGGCCGCGAGATTCTTGGCAGCATGAAGGCGGCGATGTGCTTCCACTGGAAATCGCTGCGCCGCCAGGTGCGCATACGCGGTCCGGTGGAGATCGTCAGCGACGCTGAAGCCGACGCCTATTACGCGACGCGGCCGCGCGGCAGCCGGATCGGCGCATGGGCTTCGAAACAGTCGCGGCCGCTGGAAAGCCGCTTTGCCCTGGAGAAGGCGGTGGCCGAATACACGGCGCGCTACCCTATCGGCGAAATCCCGCGGCCAAAGCACTGGTCGGGCTTCCGCATCGTGCCGCAGGCGATCGAGTTCTGGCACGACCGGCCATTCCGGCTGCACGATCGGCTGGTCTTTTCGCGCAACGCCGAAGGCGGCTGGGACAAGACACGGCTTTATCCCTGAGGATAAGTTCAGGCCTTCTTGCGCGTCATGAAGGCCGTCAACGCGGCGCGCGCTTCGTCGGACTTCAGCCGCTCGGAGAAACGCTCGCTCTCCACCTTGATGCGGGCGACAAGCTCGTCGCGCGGGGCGCGCATCAGGTCACGAGCGATCTTCAGCGCCTGCGGCGGCTTGGCGGCGATCGCGCCGGCCGCGGCGAGTGCCGCGGCTTCTAGCCCGTCCTCCTCGACCACCTCATAGATCAGGCCGGCGGCCTTGGCGCGTTCGGCGGAAAAACCTTCGCCGAGTCCAAGCAGCGCAAAGGCGCCCTGCCTGCCGAGGATGAGCGGCGCCAGCAGGCTGGAGCCCGCCTCCGGCACCAGGCCGAGGTCGACGAAGGGTGTGCGGAACACCGTGCGCGGCGTGGCGAAAGTCAGGTCGCAATGCAAATTGAGCGTGGTGCCGATGCCGACCGCAATGCCGTCGACGCCGGAGACCATCGGCTTCTCCGTTTTGGCCAGCGCCATCAGGAAGTCCCAGACCTCGTTGCCGCCCTCACCGCCGGTGGCGATGACCAGGAAATCGGCGAGATCGTTGCCGGAAGAGAAGGCGCCAGGCACACCGAGGAAGACATGGACGCGAACCGCCGGGTCGGCATCGCCATCGGCCAGCGCCTTGGACATTGTCGCGTACATGGCGCGCGTCAGTGCGTTCTTCTTGTCGGGACGGTTCATGCGGATGATCTGGATGGCGCCCTGGCGCTCGACGAGAATATGGTCTGTCACGGTCATTCTTCCCTGGTGAGCGCTCTGGTATTCAGGCCGTTATCAGCGCCTTGCCGGCGGTAGCGAGGCTCTCGGCGCCATCGATGACGCGTTCCTTCAAGGCGCTGACTTCGCCGAGCAGGTTTTCGGCGAAAAAGCGGCAAAGGGCGATGCGGCTCTGCTGGGCAAGTCCGCCACGCGCCAGATAAGCGCCGCCGGCAGCAAGCGAGATCAGCCTGAGATAGGGGGTCGCACCGGCTTGCGCTTCGTCCAGACGGCCGTCGGCCAGCAGCTTCTGCAGGAAGCGCGTCGCCTCGGTGAGATCGTCGAACGCCTGGTCAAGCGCTTCGGCGGTGCGGCCGAAGCCCTGCAGGTTCGAGGTCCGCACCTCGTCGGCGATGGCCTTCAGTTCGGCGATATAGCCATGCACATGCTCGCCGCCGCCAAGCGGCAATTTGCGGGCTACAAGGTCGATCGCCTGGATGCCGTTGGTGCCTTCATAGATCGGCGCAATGCGGGAGTCGCGATAGAGCGCGGCCGCGCCCGTCTCCTCGATGAAGCCCATACCGCCGTGGACCTGGACGCCGAGCGATGCGACATCGACGCCGATATCGGTGGAAAAGGCCTTGGCCAGCGGCGTCAGCAGATTGGCGCGATCGCGCCAATGCGCGGCCTCCTCGCCTGTCGACACACGCGCAAAGTCGATGGCATAGGCGCAGGAATACGAGATGGCGCGGGCGATCTGGGTCAAAGCCTTCATGGTCAAGAGATTGCGCTGCACGTCGGGGTGATGGACGATCGGCGCCATCCCGGCGCCTGAAAAGTCCGATGCCTTGCCCTGGCGGCGCTCATTGGCATAGGCGATCGCCTTCTGCGTCGCGGCTTCGGCCACTGCCACGCCCTGCATGCCGACGCAAAGCCTCGCGTTGTTCATCATGGTGAACATGCAGGCGAGCCCCTTGTTCTCCTCGCCGATCAGCCAACCGACGGCGCCGGGCGCAGCACCCTGGAACCCGTCGCCATAGATCATGGTGCAAGTCGGCGAGGCATGGATGCCGAGCTTGTGCTCGAGGCCGGAACAGAAGACGTCGTTGCGGGCACCGAGCGAGCCGTCATCATTGACCAGGAATTTCGGCACCAAAAACAGCGAGATGCCGCGCGTGCCGGCCGGTGCGTCGGGCAGCCGCGCCAGCACCAGATGGATGATGTTGTCGGTGAAATCATGCTCGCCATAGGTGATGAAGATCTTCTGGCCGAAGATGCGGTAGGTGCCGTCGCCGGCAGGCTCGGCGCGACTGCGCAAGGCGGCGAGATCGGAACCGGCCTGCGGCTCGGTCAGGTTCATCGTCCCCATCCACTCGCCGGAGACGAGCTTTGCCAGATACTTTGCCTTCAGCGCTTCGGAGGCATGCTTGTCCAGCGCCTCGACGGCGCCCATGGTCAGCGTCGGGCCGATGCCGAAGGCCATGGCGGCGGAGTTCCACATTTCGAGCGCGGCAACGCCGAGCATGGTCGGCAGGCCCTGGCCACCGAATTCTTCCGGTCCGGACAGCGCGTTCCAGCCACCGCCGATCCAGCTGCGGTAAAGCGCCCTCCAGCCGGGCGGCATGGTCACGGCTGCATCCTTCAGCACCGCGCCGTGCTCGTCGCCGATCTTGTAGAGCGGCGCCACTTCCTCGCTGGCGAAGCGGCCGGCCTCGGCCAGGATGGCGTCGACAAGGTCTTCGCCGAGGTCGCCGAACGCGCCGCTGTCGAGCGCCGGTTTGAGCCCGGCGACATGCTTGAGCGTGAACGAAATGTCGTCGACCGGGGCCTTGTACATGCCGCTTTCTCCTCCGCTGCTCCGACTGCTCGATCCTAGGACCCGGGCCGATGCAAAACCATCCGCCTCTGGGCGGCCTCCGACCTTCTTTTTACGTAAACGTCAAACTTTGTCACGCGGATTTTCATCGAACTTCGTCGTCCACAGGTGGAGCGGGAGCGTAGCGGATGCCGAGTACCATGTCGCGACCTCGCGCCAGGGGCGCAACGGTGCAGAATTCCGCGCCGTGGCAACGCTTCGAAGTCGCGGAATGCATACTATGGTCCGCGCCGCGTCGCTTCGCTCCTTGCTTCGCCATAGAATGACGAAATCGCGAGAGCGACAGGACTCCTGCCCGAAAGCACTTCCTTAACCATACCGGTCCACCATCGGTGTTTGGTCAGCGGGGATCCCCTGTTTGAAAACGCCGGCGCATCTTCTTCGCCGCTCAGCGATCGCTCTCGCGGCGATGATGGCGCTGACGTCAGCGGCTACAGCCTCGGACTTTTCCGAGCCTTGGCGGGATGGCGACCGCGCGCTGGTGGTCGACGCCTATGAATACAATTCCATCGACTGGGCGCAGCTTGCCACCGACAAGCGCATTGTCGGCTTCATCAACAAGGCCTCCGACGGGCTGCCGCCGCCCTATTTCTGCTACGGCGACGAGCCTACGGTCAAACTCTGCAAGACATTGTGGAAACGCTTTGCGGTGACGCGCGAGCTGTTTCAGACGCGCAAGGTGGTGGCCAAGGCGCTCGGCCTGAAATGGGGCGCCTATCATCTTGCCCGCCCCGGCAATCCGCTCGAGCAGGCCAACAGTTTCATCGATTTCGCCGAGCCAGCCCCTGACGATCTGCTCGCCCTCGATCTCGAAGGCAACGACCCCTCGCAATGGATGTCGCTCGAGGATGCCGAGGAATTCGTGCGCCAGGTGCACCGGCGGCTCGGCCGTTTCCCGATCCTCTACACCAACGGCAAGACCGCCCAGTACATCGCCGACAACCGCTACCAATACCGTCTGCTGTCGCGGCTGCCGCTCTGGTATGCGCGCTACAAGCCCGACATCGACGTGCATTTTCCGATGGGCAACTGGCAGGGCTATGCGCTGTGGCAGTTCTCGGCGCAGGCCAATTGCGGGCGCCTGCGCTGCCCCTACCGCGTCGCCGGCACGCCCAACGACATCGACGTCAACGTCGCGCCGATGGACGCGGCGGCACTGCGCCAGCAATGGCCCTTCGGCGGCCTGATCGACGTGCCGCCCGACTACCTCGCCTCGATACCGGTGCCGGTGTCGCGCGCGGCCGGGCTCGCCGGCAAAGTCACCATCACATACGCCGATGTGGCGACGCCACCGACGGTCGAGGAAATGGTGGCGGTGCTCGGCGCGCGCTGGCAGACATTCCGCGCCGCCTTCCGCATGCCGGTGGTCAAGACGGTGCCGCGCCGCGCGCGCTTCGGTATTGCCGAGTATGTCGCCTGGAAGCGGACCACGTATCGTTCGGAGGCTCTGCTCGAGGCCGCCTTCTCGCAGGCCGCCGACCCGGTCAGCACCGCTTCGACGGAACTGGTTCGCGAGCGCTGAGGCTTATGTGGCGGCGCTGGCCTTTTCCCGCGCCACCGCCTGCCAGCCTATGTCGCGGCGGCAGAAGCCTTGCGGCCAGTCGATACGGTCGAGCGCGGCGTAAGCGCGGCTTTGCGCTTCGCCCACCGTCTTGCCTGATGCCGTGACGTTGAGCACGCGGCCGCCATTGGCGACCAGCGCGCCGCCATTGATGGCAGTGCCGGCATGGAAAATCTCAACGCCTTCGCCAGCGGCTTCGTCGAGAGCCCGAATGACCGAGCCTTTTTCCGGCGTCCCGGGATAGCCCTGTGCCGCCATCACCACGGTCAGCGCGGCATCGTCGCGCCAGCGGATCGAACTGTGCGCCAACTGGCCGTCGACGGCGGCGTTGAGCAGCACCAGCAGATCGTCCTTCAGCCGCATCATCAGCACCTGACACTCGGGATCGCCGAAGCGGGTATTGTATTCGATCAGCTTCGGCCCCTTGTCGGTGATCATCAGCCCGGCAAACAGAATACCGGCGAACGGCGCGCCAAGCTCGGCCATGCCGCGCATGGTCGGCTCGACGATCTCGCGCATGGTGCGCTCGACAATTTCGGGGCTCATCACCGGCGCCGGCGAATAGGCGCCCATGCCGCCGGTGTTGGGGCCGGTATCGCCATCGCCGACGCGCTTGTGGTCCTGCGCGGTGCCAAAGGGAAGTGCGGTCGTGCCGTCGCACAGGCAGAAGAAACTCGCCTCCTCGCCGGTCATGAATTCCTCGACCACGACCTCAGCGCCGGCGTCACCGAATGCGCCGTCGAAACAAGCATCGAGGGCGGCGCGCGCCTCGTCCAGCGTCATGGCGATGGTGACGCCCTTGCCGGCAGCGAGCCCATCGGCCTTGATGACGATCGGCGCTCCCATCTTTTCGACGTAGGCCTTTGCCGCGGTCAGATCGGTGAAGCGGCCATAGGCAGCGGTCGGGATATCGTATTTGGCGCAGAGGTCCTTGGTAAAACCTTTCGAGCCTTCGAGCCTTGCGGCGCGCTTCGACGGTCCGAAGACGCGGATGCCTTCGCCGCGCAGGTCATCGGCAATGCCGGCGACCAGCGGGCCTTCCGGCCCGACGACGACGAGGTCGATCGCGTTGTCCTTGCAGAAGCTGGCAACAGCGGCATGGTCGGCGATGTCGAGCTTGACCAGTTCGGCCTCGTGGGCGATGCCCGGATTGCCGGGCGCGGCATAGAGCCTGGTCAAAAGCGGCGAGGCCGCGATCTTCCAGGCCAGGGCATGTTCGCGGCCGCCGGAGCCGATCAACAAAACGCGCATGCCGATGTCCCTTGTCATTTCACGACAGGGACTGCGCTATTGCCCCGGGCGGCGCGGGTCAAGAGTTTTACCTTGCGCCATACCGGTTGCGCACGGGAACGTCGCGCCGAGAGCACGGCGTCCCCGGCCGGTATCAGCTCTGGAAGACGACCGGGAACCAGTCCTCGCGCAGTTTCTGGCCGGGCTTCATGTCATGGCCGGGATAGGGCGGCGAGGTACGGCCGGGGCGCTCGACATAGCGCGCATCGTCGCCGACCCAGCGCAGCGACAGCGCCCGGCGACGCGCCGCGGTCGGATTGCCGCGCGCACCATGCGCGGTGCGGAAGTCGAACAGGATGGCGTCGCCCGGCTCCATCTCCCATTCGAGCACCTTCAGCGACGGGTCCTTGTCTGGATCCGGCACGGGCAGATAATCGCCCTCGCCGGCATAGAAATTGCTGTCATCGAGCCAGCGCACCGGCAGGATCATCTTGTCCCATTTGTGCGAGCCGGCGATCAGCCGCAGCGTCGCTTCCTTGACCGGATCGATCGGAATCCAGAAGCTGACGGTCTGGGTGCCATCGACGAAGTAATACGGGATGTCCTGGTGCCAAGGCGTCGGCTTTTGCGTGCCCGGTTCCTTGACCAGCACATGGTCGTGGAAGAACTGGGCGCTGCGCGACTGCATCGCCGCTGCCGCGAGTTCCGCGGCCGGGGAATTGCGCACCACGTCGACGAATTCGGGAATGCGCTCCCAATTGCAGTAATCGTCGAAGAAGCTGCCCTTGCCGTTGGCGATGTCCGACGCCGTGGCGCTGCGGTTTTGCATGTTGCGCTCGATGCCGGCGCCGATGGTGCCGACCCAGTCCTTGAAAGCGCCGCGTATGCAGACCGCGCCGTCGCGCTGGTAGTCGGCAATCGCTGCGGCATCGATATGTCTGGCGGCCATCTCATGTCTTCCCTGTTTCGATGACCGACTATCGCAGCCGCCGCACATCGCGTAAAATAATAACTTCTCATCTCTCTTATAGTTTTAGACTATGAATTCTATGAATCTGACCCTCACCCAGCTGCGTTACCTCGTCGCCGTCGCACGGCATGGCAGCGTCACCGCGGCCGCGCGGATGCTGAACGTCTCGCAGCCCTCGATCTCGGTGGCGATCGACAATGTCGAAGCGACGCTCGGCCAGAAACTGTTCGTGCGCCAGCGCGGCAGCGGCATCGCGCTGACCTCGTTCGGCCGCAGCGCGGTGGCGAAGGCAAAGCAGGTGCTGGCCGAAGCGGACGAACTGGTTGGGCTCGGGACGCGCGACGCCGATGTCGGCGGCGAACTTGTGCTCGGCTGTTTCGAGGATCTGGCGCCTTATTTCGCGCCGGCGCTGATCCGCGCTTTTTCGCAACGCTGCCCGGCGGTCACCGTGGTGGTCCGCGACGAGACCTTCGAGACGCTCGGCCGGCGGCTCGGCGATGCGGCAATCGATCTCGGCCTGACCTACGATCTCGGCCTGCCCTCGCACTTCGCCCGCATCCTGCTGCATGAGTTGCGGCCACACGCGCTTCTGCCGCAAGGCCACGCGCTGGCCAGCCAGGCCTGCGTCAGCCTGGCGGAGCTGGCGACCCATCCCTTGATCACCACCGACCAGCCGCATAGCTGGCAGCATATGCTGGACCTGTTCCTCAGCCGCGGCCTGTCGCCGGTCGCGCAATCGACGGCGAGTTCGTTCGAACTGCAGCGCAGCATGGTCGCCAACGGCTTCGGCGTCGCGGTGAGCTACACCAGGCCCTATGGCGACAGGAGTTATGACGGGCTGCCGCTGGTCTGCAAGCCGCTGTCCGATCCGCTGCCGATGCAGCGCATCATCCTCACCCATGACACAAGGCAAAGGCTGTCGAAGGCGGCGCTGGCCTTCACGGAGGTGGCGAAGGAATGGTTTGCCAGCCACGATATTTTCACCGCCTGAGCGACAATGCGGCCGCTTGACGGCGCACGCCGCTGCTGCCACTCCAGCACGATGGAAACCATCCAGTCGAAAGCCGCACAGGGCCGCGTCGCCGACGCGCCGAGCGGCCATTGGGTCTACAAGATATTGCCGCGCTGGCTGTGGCCTTACGCGCAGCTTGCGCGCTGGGACCGGCCGATCGGCTGGCAATTGCTGCTGTGGCCCTGCTGGTGGTCGGCAGCGCTTGCGGCCAGCGCCTATCCCCGCCCGGCAGACCCGTTGCTCACATTGCTGCCGTCGCCGTGGTTCCTGTTCCTGTTCTTTGTCGGCGCCGTCGCCATGCGTGGCGCCGGCTGCACCTATAACGACATTGTCGACCAGGACATCGACAACAAGGTCGAGCGCACGCGCTCGCGGCCATTGCCGGCCGGCAAGGTGACGCGCCGCCAAGCCTGGGCGTTCCTGGTCATCCAGGCCTTGCTGGGCCTGGTCGTGCTGCTGCAGTTCAACGACTTCGCCATTCCGCTCGGCATCGTCTCGCTGGTCATCGTTGCCGTCTATCCCTTCATGAAGCGCTTCACCAACTGGCCGCAATTGGTGCTCGGGCTCGCCTTCTCCTGGGGTGCGCTGATGGGCTGGGCGGTCGAGTTCGGCGATCTCGATGGCCCGGCCATCATGCTCTATATCGGCTCGATCCTGTGGGTGATCGGCTACGACACCATCTATGCACATCAGGACAAGGAAGACGACGCAATCGTCGGCGTGCGCTCGACGGCGCGGCTGTTCGGCGACAACACCAAGACCTGGCTGGTCGGGCTTTATGGCGGCACGCTGGTCTGCTTCGCCATCGCCTTCGCCTCGGCGCAGGTGCCGGTGGTGGCGCTGGCCGGGCTGATCGCCGCCGGCGCCCATATGGCGCGGCAGATAGCGGTTCTGGATATCGACGATCCCGATCAATGCCTGCGGCTGTTCAAATCCAACAACCAGGTCGGCTGGTTGATCTTCATCGGCATGATCGGCGGTGCGCTGTGGGTGGCGCTAAAGCCGCTGGTTTAATCTCCTTCTCCCCGTCACTACACGGGGAAAAGGTGGCGGCAGCCGGATGAGGGGCAGCGCCAATCTTTGCAGTTGAGGTGAGATGCACAGCGGCGATATTGCGAGAAATGCCTCGGTCAGCGCCGCCCCTCATCGCCCTGCCGGGCGTTGGTCACTCGAAAAGCCAAGCAATTGGCTTTTCGTCCGCTACGCGGACCGCTCCTCAACCCCCGTATAGTGACGGGGAGAAGAAGGCTGTCGTCGGCGGTTTCGCCAATCGCCGGTCAAGCTACTCTCTCGAAATAATCTCCTGGCCGTCGATCACCAGCCTCAGCCCGAGATTGCCGGCCCTGCGGCGGGCGAGGAAGCGCGGGCGGCGCGTGGTAGAGACCCGGCCCTTGCGGCGATCCTTGGCCGGCAGCGCCTTGATGGCGGCGCCGAGCGATTCCTCAAGCGTGCGGGCAATGCCGTCGGATTCGATCAGCAGCATCTGCAGCCGGTAAGCATCGGCCCAGGCGCGCCAGTCGGCGGCGACGTCGTCGAGATCGTCGGCCACCAGCAGCGGCACCGACAGCATCGGGTCGTTGTGCAGGAGTTCGAGGGTTACCGTGACATTGCCTTGCGCATCCTCCATCGCGCGGGCGGCGACGCCGCGAAACGCGTTGGCGGGCAGCGCGATGATCGCCGGCACGCCGCTCATCTCGAGCGTGCGGCGGATGACGGCGCCGCGCTGGTCGATGGTGAAGGTAACGTCGCCATAGTCGTCGCGCGTGGCATAGCTCACCACTTGCGGCAGGCGGAATGGGTCGAGGCGCATGTTGCGCCCGGCCCAGACGGGCTTCAATACACTGTTCATCTGCTGCCTTCCTGTGTTTCTCCTGAGAGCCGCTTTCACGGATCCCACCGGGCCAGTTTTCCCGGCCTCGTTGTGTGAAACATTAGCGCGAGCTTCTGCCGCGCGGCTTAAGAAAGTCAGTTAAATTTTGCTGATCTCAGGCGATGGTTATCGGAATGAAACCAGCCACAAAATGTTGAAAGGATCAGATAACCTTACCGGGATTCATGATGCCGGCCGGATCGAAGACGGCCTTCACCCGGCGCATCAGTTCGATCGCCATTGGCGGCGCGGTGGCGATCAGCTCGTCGCGCTTCAACTGGCCGATGCCGTGCTCGGCCGAGATCGAGCCGTGGAAGGAGCGCACGACATCGTGCACGGCATGGTTCATGGCGTGGTAGAGGCCGAGAAACGCTTCGTCGTCACCGCCCTCCGGCCGGGAGATGTTGTAGTGGAGATTGCCGTCGCCCATATGGCCGAAGCAGACCACGCGCGCCTGCGGACTGACCGAAGCCACTGCACCGGCCGCCTTTTCGATAAACGCCGGGATGGATGCCACCGGTACCGAAATATCATGCTTGATCGAAGCGCCTTCGGGCTTTTGCGAATCCGGCAGCACCTCGCGGAAGTTCCAGAACGCGTCGCCCTGCGCCAGGCTGGCCGCGATCACCGCGTCGCCGACGATGCCTTGCTGGAGGCCTGCCGACAGCACTTCTTCGATCAGCCCCCTGGCGTCCTCGGCCGAACGGCCCGACGACACCTGCATCAACACATACCATGGCCAATCCTGCGCCAGCGGCCGCGTGACGCCCTGCGCATGGCGCAGCGTGAAATCATAAGGACGCTGGCCGATCAGCTCGAAGGCGGTGAGTGCCGCCCCTGCCCGGTCCATCGCCAGGCTGAACAGCGAAAGCGCTGCTTCCGGCGACGACAGGCCGGCAAAGGCCACTTCGCGCCCCTTGGGCTTGGGAAACAGTTTCAACACCGCCGCGGTGATGATGCCGAGCGTGCCTTCGGCGCCGACGAACAGGTTCTTCAGATCGTAACCGGTGTTGTCCTTCTTCAGTTTGCGCAGATCGTCGAAGACTTCGCCGGTCGGCAGCACCACTTCGACGCCGAGGCAGAGTTCGCGCGCATTGCCATAGGCGAGCACGCCGGTGCCGCCGGCATTGGACGAGAGGTTGCCGCCGATTTGGCAGGAGCCCTGCGCGGCAAGCGACAGCGGAAACAGCCGGTCGGCGGCGTCGGCGGCTTCCTGCAGCGTCTGCAGGATGACGCCGGCTTCGACGGTCACCGTGTTCGAGAAGACGTCGATCTCGCGAATGCGGTTCAGCCGCGACAAAGAAAGCACGATCTCGCGGCCGGAGGCATCCGGCACCTGGGCGCCGACCAGCCCGGTGTTGCCGCTTTGCGGCACGACCGGCGTTCCCGTCTCGCTCGCCAGGCGCATGATCCGGCTGATCTCGTCGACGCTGCCGGGACGCAGCACCAAGGCGGTCCTGCCGTGCCATAGGCCGCGCCGCTCGGTCAGATACGGCGCAATATCGGCCTGGTCGCGCAGCGCATATTTGTCGCCGACGATTGCCGCGAAGCGGGCGATGAGAGCGGGATCGAGGTCGAAGGGTGCGTCGTTCATGGGCGCAAACTATGGCGCTCAATCGAGCTTGTCACGGGGGGCAGCGGCACGAAACAGCCGATCGTTGATCGCCTCGCCGAGCCCATCTAACGGGATCGGCTCGACGGCGATCGTCGCCGCACCGCTGCGGTCGAGTTCCTGCAAATACGCGAACAGATTGCTTGCGGCTTCGCGCAAATCGCCTGACGCGGACAGGTTGCGCAAGGCGGCCGCCGCTTGCCAGCCTTCGGCGCGGTCGCCACCAAAGGCCAGCAAGGCCTCGCCTTCAGCCACACTCTGTGCATCGAGCCGCACCGATGCGCGCGGCGCATAATGCGACGCCAGCATGCCGGGCGCCTCGATGCCGGCTGTCGCGCCGCGCTGCAGCTTGATGCCGGTGACGGCCTCGATATCGGCGGCAGCGATGCCGCCTGGCCTCAGCAGCCGCACGCTGTTGCCTTCGACCTTGACGATGGTCGATTCCAGCCCGACCGGGGTGGCGCCGCCATCGACCACCAGCCGGATTTTGGCGCCGAGATCGGCCGCGACGGCTTGCGCCGTCGTGGCGCTGATCTTGCCCGAAGAGTTCGCGCTGGGCGCGGCCAACGGCCGGCCGAGTCTGGCGATCAGCTCGCCGCCGAAGCCCCTCGGCATGCGCAGCGCGATCGTGTCCAGCCCGGCGGTGACCAGCGGATGGATGCCGTTGCCGGGTTGGAGCGGCAGCACCAGCGTCAGCGGCCCCGGCCAGAACGCCTCGGCCAGCCGTTTCGACAGCGGATCGAAGGCCGCAATGCGCTCTGCCATCGCCAGATCGGCGACATGGGCAATCAGCGGGTTGAAGCGCGGCCGGCCCTTGGCTTCGAAGATGCGGGCGACGCCGACGCCATTGGTCGCGTCGCTGGCCAGTCCATAGACGGTCTCCGTGGGGATGGCGACCACGTCGCCGCCCTCAAGCAGCGCCAACGCCTGCTCCATCGCTTCGCCGACGGATAGTATCTCAGCCACTCGCTTCACCTCACAGGCACCGGACCTAAAGCGCGTCGCGCTGAACCGGATTCATGCGACGCGCTTTAGGTCTTTGTTTTGATGCATGTCGTTCTCTCAAAACCGGGGCCACTTTTGAGCGACATGCATTAGAGCGGTTCAGCTGTTCGCTTAAACGCTCTAAGTATTTGTTTTTGCGGAATTCCGGACGGAAAACCGCTACTCACTTTTCCTGGAATTGCTCTAATACGGCAGTGGTTTTCGGGCAAGCCGGCGTTGGCGAATTATCAATGCCTAAAATGCTATGTTTCCCTGCAAGCCGGCATCAATCCACTCGGGTTAAGGCTACTTGGGTTAGGGCTGGCGGCTTGTTGGGCAAGGGGACGGTTTCGATGTCGATGCGTGTGCTTGGAGCGCTTGGTTTCACCCTGGCGGCGATGACCGGTGGGGCGCACGCCTCGTCGATCGTCTTTCTCGGCGTCTCGACCTCGACGCCATCGGTCATCAAGGTTGGCGGATCCGAACCGGTCAGGACCGCCTCGACGCCATCGATCGTCGCGCTCGGCGATGCCCAGCCCGATGTGACTTATGAAAAGGTCGCGGCGATCCCCGAAAAGCCTAGGCA
Source organism: Mesorhizobium sp. M0016 (assembly GCF_040324035.1). NCBI lineage: Bacteria > Pseudomonadati > Pseudomonadota > Alphaproteobacteria > Hyphomicrobiales > Phyllobacteriaceae > Mesorhizobium > Mesorhizobium sp. M0016. The sequence goes on from NZ_JAMYVM010000019.1 coordinate 131,673, forward strand.
GGATCCGATGATCATTCGCGGCGGCATCGTCGGCGGCGCCTTCGCCGCGCCGGCTCCGGCCAGGGCGAGCGCCGCGGCGCCGGCAACTGAGCCGACGGCAGAGACCGCACCAGCCGGAACTGCAACGGCATCGAACGGCAAGCCCGAGTCGCAACCGGCAGCGCCGCAGCCGGCAACAACACCGCAGCAGCCGATCGAGGGCGTCGGCAAAGCCGAGTAGGCCATTCAGCCAAAACAGTCGGCCAAGACAGTCGGCCGATCCATGCCGCTTGACGCCAATCGACAGCCCGGCGCACGATCGGCTTGGCGGCGGCGGCCCCAATTTCGCCAATCGGGTTTGGCATGAGCGCGCCGGGTTCTAGAAGAGCGAGGGGTTATCATGAACATGACGAAATCTTTGACTATTGCCGGCCTGTTGCTGGCGTCACCTATAGGTGTCGGCGGCGCGCAGGCCGGTGACGAGCTAGGGTCCTACGTCGCGCGCATTTCCGATCGCGACCACCATGCCAGCGACGGCTATGAGCTGAGCAGCGCAGCACAGATGGTGCGGCAGGACCGCGCCAACTGGCACAAGTTCCACCGGCGCGATGCCGACGACCAGGGCGATGACTGGTTCCGCAGCAACGATGATCGCGCGTATCTGGAACGCATGCTGAAGCGCGGTGGCGCGATGAGCTCCTCGACACGGAACGCCATCGTCAATGGCGAGCCGCTGATCCAGGTCGACGTCTATTCAGACAGCGTGCGTGTCAGCATTTTGGAGGATTGACTTCGTCAACCTCGGGAGGACTGACGGAGACTGACACGTTGGTTCCGGACAAGAAGGGCGGCGTGCGAGCGCCGCCCTTGTCGTCGCCGTATTCGGGCTTATCTGCCCTTTAGCCAGCTATCCTGGAAAAATCCGCGACCTGATCGGTGGCCGTGCGGATGCGAGCCAGCAGCGCCAGGCGGTTGGCGCGCACGGCCTGGTCCTCATCATTCACGAGAACGCGTTCAAAGAATGAATCAACCGGTTCACGCAACACGCTAAGCGCCAGCATGGCGGCGGAAAAGTCTTCGTTTTGAATCGCTTCGCCGGCTTCTCTCTCCGCCTGATTCACCGCTGCAAACAGCGATTTCTCGGCCTCCTCGCGAAACAGCGCCGGCTCAACGGTTTCGGCGATGGCCGTTTTCTTCTTCTCCTCGGCGGCCAGAATGTTGGCCGCCCGCTTGGCGCCCGCGAGCAGGTTCTTGCCGTCCTCGGTGTCGAGGAAGGACCCCAGAGCTTCGACGCGGCGCACGATCTGCAGGAGGTCGTCCGAGTGCGATTGGCCGATCTCCCCCCTTGTGGGGGAGATGCCCGGCAGGGCAGAGGGGGGCGCGCCAGAATGAGAGGTCGGCGGGACAGCGCCCCCCTCTGTCGGCTTCGCCGCCCCCACAAGGGGGGAGATTGGCGCGCTTCCACCACCTGCCAGCACGGCGTCAATGAGATCATGCCGAGCGCCCTGGTCGCGGAGATAGACTTTCAGGCGGTCGTGGAAGAAGGCGAGGAGGTCGGGGCCAAAGGCCCGTCCAGCCTTAGACGCGAGATAACTCGCCGTTTGATAGGCACTATCGAAGAGCGATGTCAGCGGCAGTGAGATCCCATTCTCGATCAGGATCCTCACCACGCCCAGTGCGGCCCTTCTCAGCGCGTAAGGGTCCTTAGACCCCGTCGGCTTTTCATCAATGGCCCAGAAGCCGACCAGCGTATCGATTTTGTCGGCCAGCGCGACGGCAATCGACACCGGATTGGTCGGCACGCTATCCGACGGACCTTGCGGCTTGTAGTGCTCCTCAATCGCCGCGGCCACGGACGGATGCTCGCCCTGCAGCAGCGCGTATTTGCGCCCCATGGCGCCTTGCAGTTCCGGAAACTCGCCCACTGCTTCGGTCGTGAGGTCAGCTTTGGCCAGCACAGCGGCGCGAGCGGCGCGCGCGGTAATCTCCCCCCTTGAGGGGGAGATGTCGCCGAAGGCGACAGAGGGGGTCGTCTCGCGTGGAGTGCCAACTCCCTCTTTCTTCGAGAGACCGGACGGCGTCGCGGCAGCCGAAGCGACCCCCTCTGGCCTGCCGGCCATCTCCCCCTCAAGGGGGGAGATCGACTGCGCCACTGTTGGCGCCAGCTCCTGCGCCAGCCGCTTGATCCGCTCCACCCGATCGCCTTGCGTACCGAGCTTGGCGTGAAAGGTGACATTGAGATGGTCGAGGCGGGCCATGCGCTGGTCGAGCGGCTTTTTCAGATCGAGCCCGAATTTCTTCGCCGACGCCTCGAGCTGCTCCAGATCCGGCAGATCGCCCTGGTCGGTCTTCCAGAAATACAGCGCGTCCGACAGGCGGGCACGCACCACCTTGCCGTTGCCGTGCGCGATCTCCTTGCCGCCGTCCTTGGCCTCGATGTTGGCGGTGAGGATGAAGCGGTTGGAGAGGTTTTCGCCGTCGCCCTGCGGCCGGGTGACAAAGCATTTCTGATTGGCGCGGATGGTCAGCCGGACCACTTCTGGCGGTATGGCAAGAAAGGCCTGCTCGAATTCGCCCATCAGCACCACCGGCCATTCGACCAGGCCCGACACTTCTTCCAACAACCCTTCGTCCTCGACCAGATCGAGCCCGTTGGCGAAGGCGAGGTTGCGGGCGTCGGCAAGGATGATCTCCTTGCGGCGGTCGCCATCGAGCACGACCTTGGCCGCTTCCAGCTTGGTCACGTAATCGTCGAAGCGGCGCACGGTGATTTCTCCCGGCGCCATGAAACGATGGCCGTAGGTGATATTGCCCGAGCGGATGCCATCGATCTCGAAATCGACCACCACCGGCTCCTCGGTCTCCGGGCCGAAGGTGCACAGAATCGTCTGCAGCGGCCGCACCCAGCGCAGCGAACCGGGCTTGGCCGAAGCCGGCCCCCAGCGCATCGATGTCGGCCACGGGAAGCCGCGAATGATGGCCGGCACCAGTTCGGCGACGATTTCTTCCGCCGCCCTGCCCGGCTTCGAAATATGGGCGACGTAGAAATCGCCTTTCTTCGGATCGGAATGGACATGCGCCTCGGCAACCGAGGCAAGGCCTGCCTTGCGCAGAAAACCCTGCACCGCCTGTTCCGGCGCCGCCGTCGACGGCCCCTTGATCTCCTCGTGGATGTCCTTCGAGCGCGCGGTCAGGCCCCTGACATCGAGCGCCAGGCGCCGCGGCGTCCAGTATTCGCGCGCGGCGTCATAGGTCAGACCCGCCTCGACCAGACCGTCGGTCAGCATCTTCCTGAGATCGCCCGCCGCCTTGCGCTGCATGCGGGCGGGGATTTCCTCGGAGCGGAGTTCCAGCAACAAATCCGGCATCAGAGTTTCTCCACCCGCATGCCTTCTCCCTGATTGCGCGTCCTCGCGCCTCCGGCGCTGCGGTTGCGCGGCCGGGCGGGGATTTCCTCGGAGCGAAGTTCCAGCAACAAATCCGGCATCAGAGTTTCTCCACCCGCATGCCTTCTTCCTGATTGCGCGTCCTCGCGCCTCCGGCGCTGCGGTTGCGCGGCCGGGCGGGGATTTCCTCGGAGCGAAGTTCTAGAAGCAGATCAGGCATAGTTAGGCTCCCACCCTCCCCTCGATGGGGAGGGTCGGCGCGTAGCGCCGGGGTGGGGTGGCGACCTCTCAGCCGCCGATACCTTCGGCACCATCGCGCAAACGCAGGTGTGATTTTCGTTCTTCCACCGCCGCATAGATCGTATCGAGCACGGAATCCAGTTCGTTTTTGATTTCATGGTTCCAGAAGCGAATGACGCGGTAGCCTTGGCTCTCGAACCATTTCGTTCGACGCTCGTCATGGCGCAGCTGGTCATCGAAGCTGTGATGGGCACCGTCCACCTCAATGATCAGCTTCAGCCGGTGGGAGATGAAATCAGGGAAGTAAACGCCTACCGACGCCTGCCTGCGAAAATGAGTGCCTTCTACTGGAATGCGCCACAGATGCCGACACAGGATGCGTTCCTCGTCGGTCATCGCCGCGCGAAGCCTTTGCGCAGACTGCAGCTTGAATCGATCGAGTTTTGGCATGGAACGTCGCGCTGTCACCCCCACCCGCCGCTTCGCGGCGACCTCCCCCATCTAGGGGGAGGTAAGAGGGCATAGCAACTCGGCTGACCGCTGGTTCCAGGAATTTTGACCGCCCCTGTCGGGCCGCAACCAGCCCGCCCGTCCTTGGATCAAAGATTTCCATGAACCAAACGCAGCGCTGAAGCGACCAACGCTCAGGCAGGGACCTATTGGCTGAACGACCATGAAAACGGCATCGAGACTTCTCCAGATCATCGCGCTCAGCGCCTGTTTCGCCGCGCAGGTGCATGGCGCCTTCTCGATGCCGGGCGTACGGCAGGCTATGCGGACCATGGCGGGGTCGACTGGCCCGATGTTGGCCCCAATCAACATTTCCCTCGAAATGATGAAGTGAGCCTCAGGCGGCGAGCCCGCCGGCCTGGGTCTGCAAAAATGCCTCGCCGCAGGCTTTCGCCAGATTGCGCACCCGCAGGATGTAGCTCTGCCGCTCGGTCACCGAAATCACGCCGCGCGCGTCGAGCAGGTTGAAGACGTGGCTGGCCTTGATGCACTGGTCATAGGCCGGGAAGACCATGCGGTGCATCGGCAGATTGTCGTTCGAAGCCGGGGCGCCGGCCGCGAGCAGCGCCTTGCATTCGGCTTCGGCGTCCTCGAAATGCCTGAGCAGCATGGCGGTGTTGGCATATTCGAAATTGTGCCTGGAATATTCCTGCTCGGCCTGCAGGAAGACATTGCCATAGGTGACTTTTTCGGCGCCTTCTCGGCCATTGAAGTTGAGGTCGTAGACATTGTCGACGCCCTGCACATACATGGCCAGCCGCTCCAGGCCGTAGGTCAGTTCTCCCGCCACCGGCGCGCATTCGATGCCGCAGACCTGCTGGAAATAGGTGAACTGCGACACTTCCATGCCGTCGCACCAGCACTCCCAGCCGAGCCCCCAGGCGCCAAGCGTCGGGCTTGCCCAGTCGTCCTCGACGAAGCGAATGTCGTGCAGCAACGGATCGACGCCGATTGCCTTGAGCGAGCCGAGATAGAGTTCCTGCAGGTTCGGCGGGTTGGGCTTCAGGATCACCTGGTACTGGTAATAATGCTGCAGCCGGTTGGGGTTTTCGCCGTAGCGGCCGTCCTTGGGCCGGCGCGAGGGCTGGACGTAGGCGGCGTTCCAGCCCTTGGGCCCGAGCGCGCGCAGCGTGGTGGCCGGATGGAAGGTGCCGGCGCCGACTTCCATGTCGTAAGGCTGCAGGATGACGCAGCCATAGGCGGCCCAGTAATTGTGCAGGGTCAGGATCAGCCCCTGGAACGAGCGGCTGGGATGCATATGGACTGGACTGTCTGACGTCACGGCGGCCTCGGAAAGCGCTGAAATGATGCCATTCCCTAGTTGCCGGGCCGGTAGGCGTCAAGGCAGCGCCTATCGCCGCCTTGATGAGAGGTTGAACGCTTTGCTTCGGACTGGCCCATTGCCGGACGGTGCCGGTGGCCGTTTGCTCGCCCAGCTTCAACGACAAAGGTTCAGCCATGCAAGGCCAGTTCACCGTACGCCCCGTCACCCGAGAGGATTACGAGCAATGGCTGCCGCTGTGGGACGGCTACAATGCGTTTTACGGCCGCTCGGGCGAGACCGCCTTGCCCGGTGACATCACTGCAATGACATGGTCGCGCTTCTTCGATGCCTATGAGCCTATGCATGCGCTGGTCGCGGAGAGCGAAGGCAAGCTTCTCGGACTTGTCCACTATCTCTATCACCGCACCACGACGGCGATTTCGCCGAACTGCTATCTGCAGGACCTCTTCACCAATGAGGCGTCGCGCGGCAAGGGCGTCGGCCGGGCACTGATCGAAGACGTCTATACCAGGGCGCAAACCGCAGGCTCCAGCCGCGTCTACTGGCTGACACACGAAACCAACCACACGGCGATGAAGCTCTACGACAAGATCGGCGATCTCTCGGGGTTCGTCGTCTACCGAAAGCTGTTCTAGATGTTTAGTCCCAAGGTTTGATGGGTTGGATCGAGCCTGAATCGTTCGGGCTCTTTTGTCCAGATTTTGCAGATGTATTC